>JAENWE010000246.1 GCA_016650185.1 Vicinamibacteria bacterium
GGTTCGGCCGCTCGATACCCTCGAAGCGCGGCCCCTGCCCGGCACCGAGGGCGCGCTCCGCCCGTTCTGGTCGCCCGACAGCAGGTTCGTGGCGTTCATGGCGGGCGGCAAGCTGCGCAAGGTCCCTCTCTCCGGTGGCCCCGCCCAGACAATCTGCGATGCCCCCGGCGGCGCCGACGGCACCTGGAACGCGGACGGTGTGATTCTGTTCGACGGCGGGAGCGCCGACCCGATCTGGCGCGTGGAAGCGTCGGGCGGTGTCGCGAAGATCGAGGTCGAGGGGACCACCTCGTTTCCGGGCTGGCCGGAGTTTCTGCCTGACGGCCGCCACTTCCTTTTCATGTTGGGAGCATCGAGCGGCGACCAGGCCCTCATGGTCGGCGAGCTTGGCTCGACCGACCGGAAGGAACTCTTCAAGACGACGTCCCAGGTCGCCTACGCGCCTCCCGGATATCTCGTCTACGTCCGCGAACAAACCCTGGTGGCCCAGCCTTTTGATTCGAGGAAACTGGAGATCACGGGCGAGCCTATTCCGGTGGGAGAGGGACTCGGGGTCAACAACCTGGGCGGCGCCTCGTTCTCGCTCTCCGCCACCGGCGTTCTCGTCTTCCGGGCCGGGGAAACCCTGGGGCGACGTATCGTCTGGATGGATAGGAACGGCAAGGAAGAGCCCGCCCTGGACGACCAGAAGCGCTACGCCGATACGTGGTTGTCGCCCGACGGGAACCGCCTGGCCTTCGACATCAACGAGGGCCGCGGTAAGGGCGACATCTGGATTCGTGATCTCTCTCGCGGGATCACCTCCCGGTTCACGTTCGACCCGGAGCGCGAATTCGCGCCGGCATGGTCGCCCGACGGCCGTCGCATCGCTTACTCCAAAATGGGCAAGACCTGGGATCTCTTCGCCAAGGATGCGGCCGGCACCGGCGAACCGGTGGAGATCCTCAAGAGTGGCGAGAACAAGATCGTCATGGACTGGTCGAAGGACGGCGCCTGGCTGATCTACAACTCCCAGAACAAGGACACTGGTTGGGACCTGTGGGCCCTCCCCATGAATGGCGCCGACCCCAAGCCCATCCCCCTCGTCCGCACCAAGTTCTCGGAATTTGGCGGTTCCCTCTCTCCGGACGGGAAGTTCCTGGCTTTCGCCTCCGGCGAGTCGGGCCGGCCCGAGATCTATGTCCAGGAGTTTCCGGAGGCGCGAAGCAAGTGGCAGGTCTCCACCAACGGCGGCAGCAATCCCTCCTGGCGGGGTGATGGCCGCGAGTTGTACTACCGAAGCCGCGACCTCAGCATCATGGCCGTGCCGATAAAGGCCGGAGCGACCTTCGACTCGGGCACGCCCCAGGCTCTGTTCAAGGCGCGCTTCGCCCTGACCAACGCGCGGGCTCTCTACCGCCCCACCCGCGACGGTCAGCGCTTCCTCGTCCTGCAGGTCCTGGGCCGCGACGCCATCCCCCCCGCCACCGTGGTTCTGAACTGGACGAGCGTCTTGAAGTAGCCGGGATTGTAGGTGAAACAAGCGGGGTTTGCGCGTCAAGTCCAGCCCGGCGCGGTTCGTCTGGACGCCCCTGGCCAGGCGCTCGGAACCCCAATCTCGCCCCGCGGGCTGTCTGGTTCGCGCTCCGGAGAGTGCTTCGTGACCTCAATCCCGCCCGCCGCGTAGGCTGCGCCGCTCCGCGGGTCGCCCCACGCAGTCCCGGCCCAGCGGCTACGCTGCTTCGTCTCCGCCGTAGCCTTGGCTTCCTGAGCTCTCCTCCTCGTTACCGAGCGCCTGAAGGCGGAGCACTCGGCTCTTCCAGTGCGGCGGGCCGCGGTCTGGCGAGCGGCGCGGCACCTCAGTCACCTCGCCCACCCCGGCGAGATAGCGGACAATGTTCGCGGGTTCCTTGATGATCGCGAGTAGTCTCATGCGCCCCTGGCAGGATGGGCAGGTGAGAACGTCCACGGCAAAGGTGCGGGCGAGCTGGGGTGGAATGTGGCGTCGTTCCTAGGGCGGTCGTTCGGATCGCAGTCGTAAGACCCTCACCCAAGTTTCATGGCTCTCGCGACGCCGACGTAATGTGCCAAGGTCATCACGATCTGGCGGTCGTCCCAGGGCCGGTCAAGCAGGCGGGGGCGGGGGACTCGATGCGGATGGGAACACCGGGAACGCGCTGTTCCGTACCCTCGCCCGGGCGGCGCGCCGCCGCAACCTCAAACCTAACACGATCGCCGCGCCCGCGGTCATGACCAGTCCAATGACAAACCCAACGATCCGTTCCTCACCGCGGTCCAGAGTGGCTGAGGTCGGATGAGCGCTATCGAAGTAGACCGTGACCTGGTCGCCTGGGGAGTATCGCGCCACGACTCGCTTAGCGTCCGCCGAGTCCGGCGATTCCCTGACCCGACCCGGTGCAGAAAGGTCGACGCTATCCGATTCGTAGCTGCGTCCGGTCACCTGGTACTCGTAACGGATGTCCGGCTGGAACCGGGTGATCGTCACGCCGGTGACCATCTGCTCGCCTTGCGCCAGCACCGCGGAGTGGGTGATGCGGCCCGGCGTCTCGTGCCACGAGAGCGCCTGAACCGCAGAAAGAAGTCCGGCGTTCACAAATGCGCTCATCACGCTTACACCGACGACTCCGATCAAGAGTACAACGATCGGCCAGATCGCGATAAAAAGGTCGTATCTCCACTTGACCCAGATCGGGCTGAAGGGATAGAAGTGCGATTGTAACTCCTGCACTTCGGTGGATCGGATCCAGCGCGACCCGCGGGCTTCCCACACCAGATCGTTACGACCGAGACGACCTTCGCGCAGCCACGAGCGAAGGGTTTCGGTCTCAGGCGCCCAATGGGATTTCTCGCCGACACGGACCCACCATCCATTGGGATCGCTCGCCTTGGTGTCATGAGCGTGGCTCGGCTCGGTTTCGACTAGCGCCGGCTCATCACGGTTAGTCCTCTGGGGGAACTCGTCCAGCGACGAGACGATGCTTCTTTCAAGGAAAGGCACGATGAACTGCCAGCCCGGGCCGCAGGTTCTGTTATACGCGCCCATGCGTTCGACGATCATTCGCTGGTCGGGGCGCACGAGCTTCGCGGATTTTGCGACGAGAATCGACGCCACAACGATGGCGACAATCACAGGAGCTTCGAACACGCTTTCCATGGTTCCGCCTAAGGTCTAATTGGAAGGGGCAGGGACCGCGATCGCCCTGGCGGCTATCCTTCTCCAAGAGCCGGCGTCCACGGGTTCGGGAGAAGTCAATCGGAGCGCCTTTCTGACTGTTTACGCAAGTTCGGCTTCAAGCTTTTCGGTTCCGCATCCCCGCGTTCGCGCCCTCAGCCGGACCGAAATGGCGGTAGGTGGGTCGGCGGTGGTGTGAGTATCGTCTGACTCCTCACACGCGCGCAAGCGCCGGATATCGACCTTGGCGCTCGCCTTCTCCCAGAAGCCGGGTTTGGTGTGAGGAATGTGGGAGTCCACAGCGAACGATGCGCGGCATGGGCGATCTCCTTCGATTCTGGGGGACGTCGGAGCGAAGTATGCCATGCGTGGCGGGGTCGGCGATGGATGGCCCGGGCTTCGGCAGATCGAAGTTCTGAGATTGGATTGGATTGTAGGTGAAACAAGCGGGGTTTGCGCGTCAAGTCCAGCCCGGCGCGGTTCGTCTGGACGCCCCTGGCCAGGCGCTCGGA
>JAENWE010000247.1 GCA_016650185.1 Vicinamibacteria bacterium
AGCTTGTCGAGAGCGCGAAGGACGCGGTCCTTGGGCGCATCGACCGGAAACTTGGCCAAGGAGACGACTTAGGCGAGCTGCGCTTCGGCCAGGAATGCCTGAAGCACGGGCGTCTCGGACTCAAAGGAGGCGGGCCCGAACGTTTCGACATGAAAGCGAATGGCGGACTGCACGTCCGCCAATGCCTCATCGTAGGAGTCCCCCTGCCCGACAACGACGCCCTTCATGCCCAGTGGGTATGCGATGAAGCCATCCGCGCGTTGCTCAACGACGATCTTGACCGCGCTCATATCAACGCGATTATGCCACGCGACCGTGCCGAGCACTGGCGCGACTCTTGCGCGAACTCGTGTCCGGTCAGGCGGAACGCATCTATGCCGGAGCTTCATGGCGGCCGCGAGAAGCAGGCGGGGGCCCCGCAGCCTTCCGCGTGGTGCGCAATGCCAGAAGAGTCTCGTTCGGGATTTCCAGGACCACTCGGCTCATTGACGGTACCGATCGATTGTAAGGCCCGGTAGAGTTGTTTGATGAAGGAGAGTCAGCGCGTCGAGTGGAAGGAGTCGTGGCGCGACGACTGCCTGAAGGTGATCTGCGGCTTCGCGAACGCCGAGGGCGGGACTCTGGTCATCGGCAGGAACGATGCGGGCGGGGTGGCGGGCGTGAAGGACGCTCGCAAGCTTCTCGAAGACCTGCCCAACAAGGTCCGCGACATTCTTGGCATCCTGGTCGACGTCAACCTGAAGAAGCGGGCGGGTCGCGAGTATCTGGAGATCGTGATCCCGGCCTACACAAACCCCATCAGCTATCGCGGAGAGTTCTACTACCGCAGCGGCTCCACCAATCAGGCTCTGAAGGCCGCCTCGCTGGAGCGCTTTCTCCTCCGCAAGCAGGGAAGGACGTGGGACGGCGTGCCCATCCCTCGGGTGAGACTGCGGCAGCTCTCCCGAACTGCATTTGCGACTTTCCGGAAGCTGGCAAGGCTGGGGCCGCGCAACGACGCCACTCTTCAGCGTGAACCCATTCCTTCGCTGCTCGACAAGCTGAACCTGCTCGATGGGAAGCTCCTCAAGCGGGCGGGCGTGCTCCTGTTTCACCCCGACCCCGAGCGCTTCATCCCCGGCGCGTTCGTGAAGATCGGCTACTTCCGAAGCCACACGGACCTCTTGTATCAGGACGAGATTCATGGCGACCTGTTCTCGCAGGCCAAGGGGACGATTGACACGCTGCTCCTCAAGTACCTGAAGGCAGCCATTCGCTATGAAGGCATCCAGCGCGTCGAGTCGTACGGAATGCCTGTGGACGCCCTGCGCGAGGCCCTTCTCAACGCGCTGATCCATCGCGACTACTCGGTGAGTGCACCCATTCAGATTCGCGTCTACTCTGATCGTCTGTCGATCTGGAATCCGGGGGAGTTGCCCGAAGGCTGGTCCGTGGACAGGCTCATGCAGCCCCATGCGTCAAAGCCCTACAACCCTCTGATTGCGAGCGCCTTCTTCCGCGCTGGTGAAGTGGAGACATGGGGTCGAGGGATCCAGCGAATCTTCGAGGCCTGCGAGGCGCAGGGATCGCCCAGGCCCGTCATTCACTACGAGACTCGGGATATCTGGGTCGACTTTCCGTTCGCTCCAGAGCATCTGGCCGCCGTCGGTGACCGTCCCACGGACGAGGCGACGAGTTCCGGAACTAAGGAGAAAACCGGGAAGAAAACTAAGGAGAAACCTAAGGAGAAATTCGAAGGAAGAACTAAGGAGAAAACCGGGGACAGATTGCAGCGATATGTGCGGGAGCATCCAACCGCATCCACGGCAGAGCTGGCGGAAAGCCTTGGCCTGAGCAGGATGGGTATCGAATGGCAGATCCGCCGTCTCAAGCGTTTGGGCCTGATTATTCGCGTAGGCCCGGACAAGGGGGGCCACTGGGAGGTCTTTCCGTTTATGGGTGGGACTACCCCAATCACTACCCTGGAAACTCCCCACGAACACCGCCCGCCCGGTCAAGTCACGGGTCAAGTCACGGGTGAAGTCGCCAGTGAAGTCGCCCGCGCTTGGGGGACCGTACCCAGGAAGAAGACTGGTAAAGGAACTAAGGAGACAACTAAGGAGAAAACTGGCAGCCGTCGAGGGGTCCGGAAGTGAGCCCCGTCGGCCAGGCCGAGCGCGTTACGCAGAAGCGCGTGGTCGCCCTCTTCCGCGATGAACTTGGTTATCGCTACCTCGGCGACTGGTCCGACCGCGACGGCAACAGCAACATCGAAGAAGGGCTGTTGACCGCTCACCTCACGAAGGCCGGCTACTCGGCGGCTGAGATCAGCGCCGCCATCTACAAGTTCCGCACCGAGGCCGACAACCCCGGCCGGAAACTCTACGACAACAACGAGGCGGTCTACTCGCTCCTCCGCTATGGCGTAGACGTGAAGGTCGCGGCGGGGGAGCCCTCGACCAAGGTCCATCTCATCGACTGGAGCCACCCCGAGGCGAACGACTTCGCCATCGCCGAGGAGGTGACGCTTCACGGGCCCCAGGAGCGTCGCCCCGATCTCGTCCTCTACGTCAACGGCATCGCGGTGGGTGTGGTCGAGCTGAAGAACAGCCGGGTCTCCATCGGCGACGGCATCCGCCAGAGCCTCTCGAACCAGCAGCTGGAGTTCAACGCCTGGTTCTTCAGCACCGTCCAGATCGTCTTCGCGGGCAACGACTCCGAAGGTCTTCAGTACGGCGCGATCGACACGCCGGAGAAGTTCTTCCTTCGCTGGAAGGAAGACGAGCAGGACAACCAGCGCTTCAAGCTCGACAAGTACCTGCTCAAGATGTGCTCCAGGGAGCGGTTGCTTGAGCTGATGCACGACTTCGTCCTCTTCGACGGGGGCATCAAGAAGCTGCCTCGGGCCCATCAGTATTTCGGGGTCAAGGCCGCCCAGCAGCATGTGACCGCCTACAAGGGCGGGATCATCTGGCACACGCAGGGATCCGGGAAGAGCCTCGTGATGGTTCTCCTCGCCAAGTGGATTCTGGAGAACAACCCGAAGGCCCGCGTCGCGATCATCACGGACCGGGATGAGCTGGACAAGCAGATCGAGGGCGTCTTCTTGAGCGTGGGCGTGCCGATCAGGCGCAGCGAGAGCGGCCGGGATCTGATGGCTCAGCTCGCTCAGCCCCTGCCGCGCCTGCTCTGCTCGCTCGTCCACAAGTTCGGCAAGCGCGATGTCGACGACTTCGAGGCTTTCCTGAAGGACCTCGAAG
>JAENWE010000248.1 GCA_016650185.1 Vicinamibacteria bacterium
ACCGAAACCCCCGAAACCGCGGCATCGGCCTGTGCCTTTCAGGCGGAGGATTCCGCGCAACCCTCTTCCACCTCGGCGCCATCCAACGCCTCTTCGAACTCGGCATCGCCAGAAGCCCCGACTTCGAGACCGTCGCCTCAGTTTCCGGCGGCAGCCTCACCTGCGCGCAGTGGGCCATCGCCGAAGCTCAAGCGAAAGGCGAGAATCGAAACCTCGACTTCGCGCGCGACATCACACGCCCAATCCTGAGCCTCACGGGCACAGACCTTCGAACGGGTCCCCTGGCGAAGAAGCTCCTCCTCCCGTGGAACTGGCTCCGCGGTGCATACGCCACGAACGCCATGGTCGCGCGTTTCGAGACCGCGTTCGGCAAAGGCACGTTGAACCTCCTCCCCGACCACCCGCGCTTCGTCTTCTGCGCCACCGACATGGCCTTCGGCGCCAGCTTCATCTTCGACCGCGATCGCGTCGGCTCCTACCTCGCCGGCTACGCGCCGCCCGAAGGCTTCACCCTGGCCCAGGCCGTGGCCGCCTCGGCCTGCTTCCCCCCGCTCTTCGGCCCGATGCGCATCGACCGCGCCGCCGAACGATTCAAAGGAGGCCGCGCGCCCGGGGTCAGCGCCGATGCGCGAAGGCAGATCCTGCAAGACCTCCGAGTCACGGACGGCGGCGTCTACGACAACATGGGCCTCGAGCCCGTGTGGAAGAGCCACCGCGTGGTGCTGGTGTCGGACGCGGGCGGCCTGATGGACGCGGAGGCCGACAAGAGCTGGACGTGGCGCATCAAGCGCTATCAGTCGATCCAGGAATGCCAGGCCCGCGGCGTGCGCAAGCGCTTTCTCATTTCGGGCTTCACGCAAGGCACGATCAAGGGCGCGTACATCGGAGTGGGAAGTTCGACGGCCCGCTACGCCGCCGCCCGAGAGCCCGGCTACTCAAAGGGTTTCGCGATGGACGTCATCGCCAACATCCGGACCGACCTCGACGCGTTCTCAGAAGTGGAGCAGGCGGTGCTGATGAATCACGGGTACGCGCTCATCGACGCCGCGATTCGGACGCACGCGCGGGAGTTGATCGCGACGGATGTGGCGTTCGCGTTGCCGTCTCCGGCGTTCGCATCGCCGACGATGGCGGAGGGTGAGTTGAGGCGTCGGTTGGTGGGGTCGGAGGCGAGGAAGTTCACAGGGCGGTGATGGATCGGATTGACGACGGCACTCCACTACTGTCGGGCGACAGCGACGGAGCGTCGTGAACCGGGAGTTTTCTCGACTTCCCACGCACCGACGCTGTCTTTCGGGTTGCCATTAGCCCGATGGGGACATCTTTCGGATCGAGTGGATGACGGTTGCTACATTGCGCCCCTCTGCTTGAAGTACGTGGAAAGTCGTACGAATCGTGGATCCTCGCTGAGGTCGGCCGCCGCTGTTCGGATAGCGTCTAGACACTTCTCGAACTCCGCAGGTGTGAGGCTCCTGTCGTCGGTGATTTGGTCCAAGAACGCCAACGAATCCCGCGGGAAGTCACTACACAAACCGGTCCTGGCCAGTTCGCTGACCACGACATATTGGTGCTCGACAGGTGCGAGCCATGGCGAGAGTTGCTGCACGGCCTCGGGGAAAGCCTTGGCAGCCCGAACACAGCATCGAGCAAAATGTTCAGAGGTGCTTGCCGTCCGTACCTCCCCACGGTCCTGAGGCCACAGATCGCGCATGAATCGGTTGACACCAGCGCGAAAGAGGTCGGCACGCCCGGCACCGGCGGCACCCAGCGACTCGGATAAGGCAAGGCTGACCCTATCGAGCGCCTTAACCGGAAGGCCGCGGACGACAGGTCTGAGGTCGTCAAGCGACAATGCGGGTTCTGGCTCTAACGCGACGTAGGTCAAGACACTCGCGTAGTTGTGGAGCGAGTTGTCATTCAAGCGCTCGATGTGGTGTGCTGTTTCGATAAACGGTCGCCTGATGCGCTCGAGGAGCGGACGGTTCAGCCTGGGTGCGAAAAGAAAGCCCGTCCAGACCGCGACGATCTGAGTCCCCTGCCATTCGAAGAATGGAAGCAGCTTGCTGTCAGTCCATCCTGGATCACACCAATAGAGCGTCGCCAGCCGCCCCGCCAGAATCACTCGGCCGTGAACAAAGATGTCCGCCGTCGGATCGCACAAAGTGCCGAAGAAACCTGCGACATCGGGGCGTATTCCTGCACCCTCGCCTGGTCCTTGTTGCAACCACCAATGGAACACTGCTTCGGTCGCGTGGCCGACGGGGTGGTTGATCGCTCTGAAGACCGGATCATCCGAATCGCTCGCCTCCTCTCCTCGGGTGAGTTCGAGGAGTCGCGTGCAGATGGGTACGAGAAGCGCATCGTTGGCCGCGAGACTTGGCCCTGCGCGACCGATCCACCATGCGAGGGCATCGAGAATGCGCCTCAAGAAGGCTTCGGGGGCTTTCATGACGCTCGGAGCCACGAGGGCCCAGGATGGCCCAGATAGACCGTCTTCCCACCAGACCTGAAGGGCGCTTCTCCACGCCCGCTCGGACCACTGGTCGGCCTCTGCGGCATCCACGAGCGCACGGGCGGACTCCTGTTGGCTTCGCCGACACCGGTCTGCCCAATCGCTGCCGATGTTCGATGGCATCGAATCGTACCGAGACAACCAATCCCGGAGCTCGGCGGGATCTTCAGGGCTCTTCTGAAACTCCTGCCACTCGCCTGCGTCACCAATCCAAGTTTGGAACTCTTCACGCTTGTCGGGATACTGCTTCAAATCGGGGTGCTTTGACGATAGTTGAGACAGCAACGTTGACGCTGTGGCGGACAGATGCGAACCTGACGCCTGCAACCGCGCAAGGCGGAGCCAGACTCTTCGCTCTCGAGAGCGTTCCGAGAGGCCGGGCTCATCACTCTCTGGCTCAGTCACCGACGGACCTGCCACGAGCATCCTCTCGATCTCAAAAAGAGCGTCCGCGTCGGCCCGGGTGGCGAGGGCGTGCAGAAGGCGCAGCGCTTCCCGCTGGGTCTCGAGCGCCCACAGCCAACGCCCGTTTCGGTCGGTGAGGAAAGCGATGGAATCGGTCGCTGAGAAAAGATCCGTCTCGGCCGCCGCGAATAAAACGAGACGCCTAAAGAGGGGGTATGGAAGCGAACGCCATACTTGCACCTCTGCCCTTGCAGCCTCGGGAACGCTCTTGACGGAGCCGAGTAGTGAGTTCACGGCGAGTTCAATCAGAGCGGTCCACTCCGTGTGGCCCTGGTTTTGCGGATGCTCCGAAATGGACGGCCGGTAGATGTATGAAAGGTCGTGGTCCTCGGCTGTGCCGCGCAACTCCCTGAAGAGGTCGAGAGTGTCACGCAAGAGCCCCGTCGCATCACTCAGCAGTGACGGCGATGCGCTCACCCAGGCCGGGTTCTCACCGAACTTCTTCAGCCAATAAATGGGGTTCTTGGCTCTAAGTACTACCTCGCACCCGGCAATACCGCTGACCCTCTCTCCGTCAGGGGCTGGTATCTCTTCGTTGGAGAATCGAATCGGACTGGTCAAGCG
>JAENWE010000249.1 GCA_016650185.1 Vicinamibacteria bacterium
CGTGTTCGATCTCGGCGGCTCGTGCCAGAAATGCGCCCGATGCTGCGAGGCGCCGGCGGTTTCGGTCTTCTGGCCGGTGCGGAGATTCAAGACGCTTCGCGCCCTCTTTCTAACCTGGCAGAAACGCGTGAACGGCTTTCATCTGGTCCGTGAGGACCGCGGCCTGCAGGCCTTCGTCTTCCGATGCGAGCACTTCGATCGGAAGTCGAGGCGTTGTGACAGCTACGAGACCCGGCCAGGCATCTGCCGGGACTATCCTCGCCGCCTGATGCATCAGCCGAATCCGGAGATGCTGGACGGCTGTGGCTACCGCCCGATCGCGCTGGGCGCCTCGGGGATGCTGAAAGCGCTCGAGAAGCACAATCTCAGCGAAGAACAGATGGAGAAGCTCCGCAAGGGCCTGTTCCTTGAGTAAGCCCCCTCGATTCGATCCCTTGACCCGGGGCGGCCTCGTATACTCGGCGCGCGCGTGTTTCTGCTGGGCCAAAATGTCGGGAAATATCAGATTCTCCAGAACCTTGGCTCTGGGGGCTTTGGCACGGTCTTCCTTGTCCGCGACACCTGGATCGACAAGAAGGTGGCCATCAAGGTTCCGCACCGGCAGTCGGGCAAAGAAGACGACCTGCTCCAGGAATCGCGCCTGCTGGCCGCGCTCAACCACCCGAATATCGTCTCTATCCTGACCGCCGAGAAGATCGACGGCACCTTCTTCATCGTCATGGAGTACGTGAAGGGTGAAAGTCTCGAAGGGCTGCTCGATCGAGAGAAGGTGCTGGATCAGTTCAAGGCGGTGGAGCTGACGGTCCAGATCCTGAAGGGCGTGGAGCACGCGCACAAGGCTCAGATCCTTCATCGCGACCTTCGACCGGCCAACGTCCTGGTCTCCGAGGACGGTGTCTTGAAAGTGGCCGACTTCGGGACATCCCGGATCCTCGACAAGGCTCACGCGAACACCGTGATTGGATCGCCGCCCTACATGGCTCCCGAGCAGTTCGCGGGCAAGGCCCAACTGCCCGCCGACGTGTACTCGGTGGGCGTGATGCTCTATCAGATGCTTACCGGCATGCTGCCGTACTTCAGCCCGAACCCGGCGGAGATCGAGAGGATGGTTTCGCAGGGTCGCTGCACCGCGCCGCGGGTGCGCAACTCCCGCATCTCCAAGGAGCTCTCGGACATCGTGATGAAGGCGATGGCGCCCGATCTCACCGTGCGCTACCTCTCGGCTTCCGAGCTGCTCGAGGACCTTCAGACCGCCGCCGATATCGATCATCGGCAGACGGAGATGGAAGAGATCCGCAAGCGCTTGCGCGCGCGCGAATCCCCCAAGCGCGGATTGTGCTGGAACTGCGGCCGGCCCCAGCCTCAGCGTTCGACGAAGTGTCCGTTCTGTGGAGAGACGCTGTAGCGTCCCGCCTCGCATGTGCCACGCACTGCGTCCGTGACTCTTGGGAGAAACCACCGTCATCGCGAAGGACCCGAAGTTCGTCTCGGACTGAGGCGATCTCGGCGTCATGCCGAGACTGCTTCGTCCCATGTATCCAGACGGGGTCCTGCTGAGGACGACGGTCGAAAACGCCACATATTGGGCACTTTTCGGAATGGCGGCGTCCTCCCAAATGGTCACGGACGGAGTCCGTCCACGGCTCGCAGGGACGGGAAAGGCCTGCCCCTATCGGAACCGGTCGCCGAGGATCGCGACCGCGGCGATGCAGGCGGTCTCGGAGCGCAGGGTGTGCACGGCCAGGCGTTGTGGCGTGAACGCCGCGGAGCGGAGGACGGTGAGATCACTCTCGGTCAATCCGCCGGCGGGGCCAACGGCTACGACAAGCGAGCGCACGGTCCTCGAGTCGCCGGGGGCCCGGCGGTTGTCCTGATCCAGCGACGGCTCCGCCGCCACGATGCGGGCCTCGTGGTCACGCGGCGCTCCGAGCGCATCGACGGCCTGTCTCAACGTCGTGGGTGAGTCGATCGCGGGCACGACGGTACGTCCCGACTGTTCGGCGGCGCTCGTGGCCACTCGATGCCAGCGGCCCTTGCGGACTTCGCCTGGATCGCGGCGGGCGACCGTGTCCGTCCGTTCGAAAGCGACCGGAGAGATTCGGCTGACCCCCAGCTCGGTCGCCTTTTGAATCACCAGCTCAGTGAGGTCCCCTTTCAACGGACTCATGATGAGATGCAGCGGGATCGTTCGTTCGGGGAGAGACGCGACCTCCTCGCCGACTTCGATGCGGACGCGGTGTTTCGCGATCGCGACGATCGTGGCCCCGAACTCGAGTCCGGCATCGAAGACGCGCAGGGCATCGCCCTCCTGGAGCCGGAGGACGCGAGTGGCATGGATCAGCGCGGTCTCGGGCAGGTCCGTCGACCCGGGGCGGACGCACGGCAGATGGAAGCGGGGGATGGTCACGGTCGCTCGTAGAGAAGACTGGTCCATTCGCCCTGGTACGTCGCCGCGACCGTCCAACTCTGCGGCCATGCCGACCTCACCGCCGATTCTTCATCGCGGAGCAGGCCGGCCAGGATGTATCGGCATCGAGGGGCGCCGACGGCGGAAATTTCCGCGGCCCGCGAGATGAGAAAGGGCGCCATGAGATTGGCGAAGACCAGATCGAACCGACCCGGAGGCAACCCACGGCATCCATCCATGAGCAGCACATCCAGGCGTACGCTGTTCAAGGCCGCATGCCGACTTGCCGAGGCGGTGGCGAGGGGATCGTGGTCGCACGCGACGACGCCCGCATTCACCAGCTTGACCGCGGCGATGCCGAGAATCCCCGTTCCGCAGCCCAGGTCAAGCGTGCGCGGCGACGGCGGAAGGAGGGCGGCGACCGCCCCGAGAGTCTGGAGGCAGAGTTTTGTGGACTCGTGGGTTCCCGTTCCGAAGGCCTGGCCGGGATCGACCCGAATGCTGAGGCGGGTGCGATTCGCGAGCGACGCGCCCGGCGTCTCGGATTTCTTTAGGGGAATGTCATCGGCCCACTCGGGCACGACTCGGAAAGGCGGCGCGTCGAAGGCGACGAAGGTCTCTTTGAACCGTTGCACCCAGTTGGGGTCGGGCACCGAGACCTTGCTCGCGGTGGCTCCGAACCGCCGAGCCAGGTCGGTGATCTCGGTGGCCCGGATTTCCGGATCGGCGAAGAAACAAAAGAGGCGCACGGTCTCCGCCGAGGCCCTCTCGATAGTGATGCCGTTGCAGTCCAGATTCCAGATGAGGCCGGACACCTCGTCTTCGATCGACTGCGGGATGGTCAGAAGCCAGGCAAGGACGGAAGGGTCGGTAACGGGAGGCGGGGGGGGGCCCTGATCAGGCACTTGTCTGGATCGAACTCAGGGGGTGAGGGGGGTCGAGATCGTGTCGCGTGAAAGCCGTGACCGATTCGTAGAAACCGACGCCGTCATTGCGAGCCGTGGACGGACTCCGTCCGTGACTATTTGGGAGGACGCCGCCATTCCGAAAAGTGCCCAATATGTGGTGTTTTCGACCGTCGTCCTCAGCAGCCGTGGACGGACTCCGTCCGTGACTTTTGGGAGAAAC
>JAENWE010000250.1 GCA_016650185.1 Vicinamibacteria bacterium
CCGCTCTCATCGCCTTCGAGAAGAGTCGGATCGTGGCCGTCGTCGACCTCGAACGTCTGTCTGTGGCCTGGCCCGGGGGCGAGGCCAGGTTCGCGATCGAGCCCTTCGAACGCCATTGCTTGCTGGAGGGGGTCGACGAACTGGGCTTCCTTCTCGGGCAGGACGCCGCGATCGCAGCGTACGAAAAAATCCACCCTAGAGACTGAGCGCGACGCCGTTCCCGAGTCTGCAGGGGCGTCCGGCTGATAATGGGGTGACCCTCGCATGGAGAAACCCTCGCCCCGCCGGCCCTTGACCCTCAAGGACGTTCGCCTTCTGATCGACAAGTCTGTCAACGCCTGGGTCGACGACTACGCTCCAAGCGTGGGCGCGGCCATCGCCTAGCGCCAGCGCCCGCCCTCGCCCTGGCCCGTGCTCGCGGGCGCTCTCGCCGGCGCGCTCGTGGTGGGCGGACTCGGCTACCTCGGCGCCCGGGCCTGGAACGCGTCGCTGCGCCGTCAGGTGGCGGCGCGCACGAGCCAGCTTCTCGCCTCCGCGGAGGAAAAAGATCGCCTCGCCGCGTCCCTGGCCGCGCGAGAGACCAGCCTGCGCGCGAGCGAGGAGCGGTACGCCCTGGCCGCGGAGGCCACGCGCGACGTGATCTGGGACCGCGACTTCGAAACGAACACCGTCTTGTGGAGCGCCGGCCTCACCGCCACTTTCGGCCATCCCATCCCTTCCGCCGACGTGTCCAGTGCGTGGTGGGAGGAGAAGGTTCATCCCGACGACCGGGACCGGGTGGTCTCCTCGTTCGACGCTTTGACCCACGGTCACGAAACCCGGGTGGGAGGGGACTATCGGTTCCGCCGCGCCGACGGAACGTACGCACACGTGGCGGACCGTGCCATCGTGCTGCGCGACGCGAACGGCCGGCCCCTGCGGATGATCGGAGCCATGACCGACGTGACCGCCCGCCGGGTCGCCGCGGCCGAGCGCGAGCGCCTCATTGTCGACCTGGAGGCGAAGAACGCCGAACTCGAGCGCTTCACCTACACCGTCTCCCATGACCTCAAGCGTCCCCTCGTCACCATCGGCGCCTATGCGGGCATGCTCGAGAAGCACATGCGCGCGGGCGATGGGGCTCGTTTCACCGAGGATGTCGGGCGTATCCAGCGCGCGGGCGAGCGCATGCGGCAGCTGCTCGACGAGTTGCTCGAACTCTCGCGAGTCGGCCGGATCGTGAATGCTCCCGAAGACGTCGCGATGCTGGATCTGGCGCACGAGGCGGCGAGCCTCGTGAAGGGACGGCTCTGCGAGCGCAACATCGAGATCCTCATCTCGGAGAACCTGCCTAGGGTTCGCGGCGACCGGGTCCGGCTTCTGGAGGTCATGTTGAACCTGATCGACAACGCGGCCAAGTTCGCGGGCGGCGCCGGGGCTCCCCGCATCGAGGTGGGGGTGGCCGCGGATCAGTCGGTCCCATCGTTCTACGTCCGCGACAACGGCATCGGCATCGACCCACAGCACCAGGAGAGGGTTTTCGGCCTCTTCGACAAGCTTGACCTCGGGAGCGAGGGCACGGGCATCGGCCTCGCCCTCGTGCGCCGGATCGTGGAGGCGCATGGCGGCCGCATCTGGATCGAGTCCTCGGGCCTCGGTCGGGGAGCCACGTTCCACGTCCGGCTCGCCGCATGAACTTCGCCCGGGCCAGCCCCCTTGCGCGATGCCGAACTCGTTCGCCTGCGCGTAGAGCGAGCCGAGGCCGCGGGCCGCCCGTTGCGCGAGCATGGGAAGGATGGGCTTTCTCGTCCGAGGTGAAACCAAGCTGGCTGCCGCGCTAAGTCAGCGCCCTGACTTTTGGTTCCCGCGCCTCGCTTCCTGATCGAGCCCTGCAGACAGCTTCTTCGCGAAACATATGATGAGCCGCATGGTTCCGGCGATTGCTACCGTTCTTTTCCTGGCAGCCCCGCCTCAGGACGACCTGCGGACGCTCACTCGCGCCGCGTTCGTGAACGTGCGCGTCGTCGATGTCGAGAACTCACGGATCCTTGAGGGCCGAACCGTCCAGATCGAAGACGGCAGGATCAAGTCCATCCATGAAGCCGGCAAGGCGGACCTGCCTCCCAATACCTTTTCGATCGACGGAGCCGGCAAGTACCTGAGTCCCGGCCTGGCCGACATGCACGTTCATCACACCGGCTCCGGCGCCTTCGTCACGGGTTCGGAACCGCCCTTGTATGGCGAGCAGGACCTGCTGCTCTATCTCATCAACGGGGTCACTACCGTCCGAAACATGTCGGGCATGCCCTTAGATATCGAGATCAAGCGCAAACTAGCCGCTGGTGAGATCTCGGGACCGCACTACTACAGCAGCGGTCCTCCACTGATATCGGTGGACCGGGGCCTGTACATCGACACTCCCCAGAAGGCCCGGGATGTCGTGGCCGCGCAGAAGAGGGCCGGTTACGACTTCATCAAGATGTACTGCTGCTTCGGGGGGGGGCTGTACGCCGCGATCGTCCAGAGTGCGGAGGAGAACAAGATTCCGCTCGTCGGACACGTCCAACTACGCCTTCCGTTGGAAGACGCATTCCGGCTCCGATCGATCGAGCATCTGGAAATGCTCCCGCGTTATTTCAACAACGAGCTGCCCGACATCAAACGGCAACGCCACGTCGTCGAGCAAATGCTGGCGAGCCACACCTTCGTGTGTCCGACGCTGCTGCCGTTCGAAGGCTACAAGTTCCTCGACGTGAAGACGCTCTCCGATCATCTCGCCAGGCCGGAGATCGCGTACATCCCCACTGTCACCTTCGACGAAGAGATGAACGCGATCCGGAAACACGAGAGCTTCCTGAGCGATGAAAAGGAGGCCGCGTCGACGAAGCGAATGTTCGAATTGGGGATGCAATATGCTTACTTCCTGCACCAGCAAGGCGTCCCCCTCATCCTGGGCTCCGACGCTGGTGGGATCTTTCCCTTGGTCCCGGGTTTCAGCATCCATCGGGAACTGGAACTCTTGAATCTGGCGGGCCTCTCCCCGATGGATGCCCTGCGAACCGGAACCATCAACGTGGCGCGGTTCCTCGGCAATTCGGACACGCGAGGATCGATCGCGGAAAACAAGGAGTCCGACGTCGTTCTGCTGGACGAAAACCCACTCGTCAGCATTTCCAATACGCGCACCATCCGCGGCGTGATGATCGGCAAGACCTGGATCGACAAAGCCGCAATCGACCGGATCCTGCTACGTTTAAAGAAGCGCTGACGGCCCTCTGCCGCAACAGCTCGTAGCAGCCCTCTTCACTGCGATTCCTTGGGGACTCGAAGAGATCAGATGAGCGTTAGTATGCGTTTCTGGAGAGGGCGAAGAAGGCGGAGCGAGACGAGGCCACTCTGCTTTGGCCGTCTCATCGAGATAGTCGGGCAACGGCGGCCGACCTGAATCCGGGCGCGGCGATCGGCGGCGCGCACGTTTGCCCGGGTTCCAGAGGGCCTCATGATGTGTGGAGTCTGCAGGGGCGTCCGGCTGATAATGGGGTGACCCTCGCATGGAGAAACCCTCGCCCCGCCGGCCCTTGACCCTCAAGGACGTTCGCCTTCTGATCGACAAGTCGGTCAACGCCTGGGTCGACGACTACGCTCCAAGCATGGGCGCGGCCATCGCCTACTACACGCTCTTCTCTCTGGCTCCGCTGTTGATCCTGCTCGTCGCGCTGGCCGGGATGTTCTTCGGCCGGGAGGCCGCGCAGGGCGAGATCATGGCGCAGCTTCAGGGCCGGATAGGTCCGGAAGCGGCCTCCGCGGTGCAGAATGTTCTCAAAAGTCTGAACGGGCCCGCGCAAAGCCTGATTGCCAGCGCCGTCGGTCTCGTGACCCTGCTCTTCGGCGCGACCAGCGTTTTTGGCGAACTTCAAAGCGCTCTCAATCGGATTTGGCGGGTTCCCGAACCGGCCAGCAGCAGCGGCCTCATGTATCTGGTTCGCAGCCGCCTGCTCTCCTTCGCCATGCTGCTGGGAATCGGCTTCCTGCTTCTTCTCTCCCTCGCCCTTGGGACGTCGCTTTCGGTGGTCGCCGATTGGTCCGATGCCTGGTTCGGCGGCCGTCGGGGAGTTCTACAGGCCGCAAACTCGCTGATCTCCTTCGCGATCAATATTGGCTTGTTCGCCGCGCTCTACAAGTTCATACCGCGGGCGCGGGTGAACTGGCGCGACGTCGGGGTGGGGGCGCTGGTCACGGCCCTGCTCTACGAATTGGGCAAGCAGTTGATCGGGCTCTATCTCGGACGAAGCACCGTGGGCTCGGGGTTTGGGGCGGCGGGATCGCTGCTGGTCTTTCTGGTGTGGGTCTACTATTCGGCACAGGTATTCCTCCTGGGCGCGGAGTTCACCTGGGTCTATTCGCATCAGCGTGGCTCCCGGGTGGAACGGTTCCAGACCAAGGCGGTGCCTGTGGTGCCCACCCGCCTGGGCGACGCCACGCCGGAGGCGAAAGCGGAGGAAACGCATCGGCCGACTTCGTCCTATCCGCTGACCGCGCGGTACGCTTCAGCAGCGGCAGCGAAGGTGAAGAGCGGCGCGCTTGGGGCCGGCCGTTTCATCAAGCGTCAGCCTCTCGTCGGCCTGGGTCTGCTCGTGGGTGTGGGTGCGGCCGTGGCCGTGGCCGCCATCCTGCGGACCCGGGATGAGGCGTCTGATTCGACGGTCCAGGATCACTCGGGCTCCAAGTAAACCTCGCCGCCGGCGGAGCGCGGTCGTTTTCAAGGAACCGGGTGCTTTCATCCCGGTCCGGGTCGAGCTGCTCCTCTCGGGCTGGAGGCCGCCCGGCCAGCCGCCGGCGGAAGTGACGCTCAGTGCGGGCGCAACTGCGGTCACGGTTCGGCTTGGTCCCGGAGCGCACCGTCTCTCTCGAAACGATCACGCCGGGCATTTGGAGTTCGGATCTGGTTATCACCCTTCAGTCGAGCGTGCCCAGCTGCTAAGGTCGTCCCAGGGTGAAATGGTCATCGCGAGATGTGAGAACGGTCGATCAGGAACTGCGGCTTGGTTTTTTGGGCGGGCTCGTCCTGCTTCTTGCCTGCCTCATGGCGGCGCGACCCTTTGATGCGAGGGCTCAGGCGCGCCCTGCCCCTCGAGACGTGGTCCCGGCTGTGGCCGAGGGCATGAAGCCGCCCCCCGCCTCCCCCGAGAGGTCAGCCGCCGACCTGGCCTTTCCGGTGCCTGCCGTGTCGCTGGCGGCGATGTTCGACAGCTTCAAGGATCCACGCGGCCTCCGAGCGCATCACGCGGTGGATATCCTGGCGCCTCGTCGCTCTGACATCGTGGCCGTCACGGACGGCACCATAGCTCGACTCTTGAGCAGCGTGGCCGGAGGCATCGGGGTCTATCAGTTCAGCGCCGACCGAAAGTACTGTTATTACTACGCGCATCTCCAGTCCTATGCGCTACATCTCAGGGAGGGACAGCAGATCAAGCGCGGTCAGATTCTCGGCTACGTGGGAACCACCGGGAATGCGCCGGCCCACACGCCTCACCTTCATTTCGCGATCACGCGGTTACGCAAGCCGAACCAATGGTGGGGTGGCGAGGCCATCGATCCCTTCCCGATCCTGAAGCGGGAGGTCTCGTCCGGACACTAAGAGATTTCGAAGTCGGCGATGATGGGCAGGTGGTCACTGGCAATCTGCGACAGGCGCAGCCGGCAGCGATGGGCGGACAACAGGCGGATCGGACCACGGTAATAGAGGCGATCGAGCGGACCCCGCGGAAAAAACGACGGATAGGTGAGCAAAGGCTGCGCCCGGCCTGAGCGTGGATCGGTGGCCGAACGGAAACTCATACCCTGGGTGAGGAAGGGGACGAGCAAGGACCGCCAGTCATTGAAATCTCCGCCCACGAGGCAGGGGGCGTCCGCGGGGAGCGCGGTCATTTCTCCGGACCGGGCCAGGATCTCGACCTGACGCGCGCGCTGGCGGGCGGAGAGACCGAGGTGAAGGTTGAAGACGTCGAGTTGCAAAGGCTCACGGCTGTCGTCCTCGGGGTCCTTCAAAGCTATGGCGGTGTGCTGGCAGCCGCGCCGCTTCCAGAGGTTGATGGTCAGGTCGATATTGCGTTCACTGAGTATGGGATAACGGCTCAGGGTTGCGTTTCCGTACCGGCCCTTGCGAAGAGTGACGTTGTGACCCACCGCGCGATATGGAAACCCCAGTTCGGTCGCCAGTTCGCGCGCGAGGTCCAACTCCCGGGAGCGAGGCACGCCCTCGTCCACCTCCTGGAGAAGCACGATGTCCGCATGGTAGTTACTGATGATGCGGACGATCCGCTCGGGTCGGAAACGTCGATCGACGCCGATGGCCCGGTGGATGTTGTAGGTGAGGACCCGCACCTTCACGACGGGGGCGCTCCGGTTTCCGAGGTCGGTGCCGGACCCTGGTTCCGAGTTCGGTCGTGGGTCGACCACATTCTCTTGCCACGGAGGGCGCGGGCCACGAGGGCAAGAGCGAACCACAGGCAGATCGCGGCCAGCGGCCAGGCCAGCAGGCGGGGCCAGACGAATCCGACCAGCGCCAGCGCGCCGAGGAAGATCGCCCCATGACCCATCAACCCCCGTTCCGCGGGGTGATGAATCCGTTTGGCTGCGAGCGCCGAGCCGATGGCGTTGCCGAGGCGGAGAGCCCCGGCCGCGGCGCGGCCTCCGCTTCCTCCCGCCCGCGGCGGACGCTTCATGTGAACCCCCCCAGCCGGCCGGACTCGCCGCCGGGTCTGGAGCACGATCTCCGTCGAGTTGCTCAGGTCGGCGGCGAACATCTCCTCCATGGCCTGACCGAATTTTTCGTTCTCGATGACGACATCCAGTTCTCGATTTCCCATCCAGCTCGACAGGTTCAGGTTCGTTGAGCCCACTCGCGCCCAACGCGCATCGGCTACGGCGGTCTTCGAGTGCAGCATGGGCCCGTTCCATTCGAACACCCGAACCCCCAACTCCAGAAGGGCTCGATACCCGCTGCGCGAAATTCGCTGCATCAGCGGAATGTCGCTGCCCGGGCCAGGCACCAGCAGACGCACGTCGACACCGTCCGAGGCGGCGGCGCCGAGGGCCTGCACGTAGACCGAGGTACCCGCGAAGTAGGCGTCGGTCAGCCACAGGGTGCGCCGAGCGAGAGAGGCCACGAGAGGATCGAGGCGGTAGAGGCTGGCGCTGCCCGGCGTGGACGCGACCACCCGCACATCGATCTCGCCGACCCTCGGCGGCGGTTCGACGAGAGTGGTCTCATTCGCCGGGAGAGGCGGACCGGTGGCGGCCCAGCTCGACGCGAAGGCGATGGCCACTTCCGAAACCGCGGGTCCACGCAAGGACACGCCGGTATCGCGCCAGGCTGCACGCTTTCTTTCCGGGCTGCCCTCCCACATCTTTCCCACACACAGGCCGGTGACGAAGGCGATTTGACCATCGACCACCAGGCACTTGCGATGGTCGCGCACCACCCAGCCGAGGGGCTGGTCGAGGCGAGGTGGATTGAACGAACGCACATCAACCCCCCCCTCTCGGAGCCTTCGCCAGAAGCCGCGCGAGGCTCTGCCAATGCAGCCGATCCAGTCGTAGACGATCCGCACCGGCACGCCCTCGCGGGCCTTGTCGATCAAAGCATCGGCGAATCGCATCCCGACTTCGTCTTCGTAGATGATGTAGTTCTCAAAGTGCACGAACCGACGGGCTGAACGGATGGCGTCGAGCCAGGCCGGATAGTTTTCGCGCGCGTCCTGGAGGAGCCGGACGGAATTCCCAGGGATGAGATGCGCGCCGGCGGTCCGGGAAAAGACCTGGTCGCTCAGATTTGGGGCGGCGCCTGCGTCCGACATCGTCTACTCCGGCCGGCCCAGGAGGAAACCCTGTGCGGAATCACATCCCTCGGCTTTGAGGAAGGCCAGTTGCTCCCCCGTCTCGACTCCCTCGGCGATGACTTCGAGGCCGAGCTGGTGGGCCATGGCGATGATGGCGGTGACGATGCCGCGGGCCCGGGTTTCGCCGGGGAGGTCGGCCACGAAGGATCGATCGATCTTGACCGCGTGCAGGGGCAGACGGTGCAGATTGCTGAGCGATGAATGACCGGTGCCGAAATCGTCCATGAGCAGCCGGATGCCCCGCCGGCGAAGTGCTTCGAGAATCACGTCGGCCCGTTCGATGTCCTGCATGGCCACGGTCTCGGTGATCTCGAATTCCAGTCGAGACGCGTCCAGGCCCGAGGTCTTCAGGGCGGCATCGACGGTTTCGAGGAGCATCGGATCGTGGAACTGTCGTCCGGAGAGATTGATGGAGACTCTTTCGCCGTCGCCCCGGGTCGTCGTAGCCGCGCAGGCGCTGCCGATGACGTAGTGGCCGATCTCGGAAATCAGGTTCGTGGCCTCTGCCACACCGATGAACTCGGTCGGCTGGATCATACCTCTCTCCGGGTCGCGCCAGCGGAGCAGAGCCTCGCGGGCTTCCACTCTTGAGGTGGAAAGCCGCACGATGGGCTGATAGGCGAGGAAGAGCTCGCCCGCGGCGAGCGCCCGGCGCAGGCGCCCTTCCAGGTTCAGGCTCGCAAGAAGGCGCGCGCTCATGGCCGCGGTGTAAAACTGAGTGCGATCACGGCCCAGTTCCTTTGCGCGATACATGGCGAGGTCGGCGTTTCTCAGCAGTTGCTCCGCGGTCTCGCCGTCCTGGGGAAATAGCCCCACCCCGATGCTTGCCGACACGGTCAGGTCGCGCGACGCCACTTCCGCGGGAACCTTGATGGTCGAATGAATCTTCTGGGCCAGCCGAAGCAAGTCATTGGGGTCCTTCAGGCCGGTGACCAGGACCGTGAACTCATCACCTCCGAGCCGGGCCACCGTGTCCTCGGTCCGCAGGCTCGACCGGAGGCGATGCGCGAGGGTGCGCAGGAGGGTGTCGCCCGCGGTGTGGCCGAGGGAATCGTTGATGGCCTTGAAGTGATCGATGTCAACGAAGAGAACGGCCAGATTTTCTTGAGACCGGCGCGCGCGGGTGAGCGCGTTGTCGAGACGGTCCACGAAGAGGTGGCGATTGGGCAGTCCGGTGAGGGCGTCGTGATAGGCGAGGTGTTCGATCTGGTGCTCGGCCTTGCGACGCTCCGAGACGTCGAGGCCGGCGGCGAAGACCAGTTCACCCATGGGGTCGGGCGCGGCATTCCAGAGGGTCCACCGGGGGGAGCCGTCGCGGTGACGCAATCGAAGCTCGAGATCGGTGGCGCCGGTCTTGAGGCGGGGCAGGACCTCGCGTTGCGCTCCCTCTTCGTCGATGTCCAGATGCTCCCAGACTTTGGTGCCCACGAACTCCTCGGGATCGCGGCCGAGCATGCGCTTTGAGGCTGGCGAAACCCAGCGGATGGAGCCTTTGGCGTCGAGAACCACATGAAGGGTCTGGGAGACCTCGAAGAATCGGTCCCTTTCGGCCGTGAGTTTCTGGCGCTCGGCGAGGCCTTGTTCAAGTTCCACGGTTCGCGCGCGCACTTCTCGTTGGAGCATGGCCGACCATGCGAACGCGGCCCCGGCCACGAGCATCAGGGCGAACACCGCAAGCACGTATTTGCGCAACTGCTCGGTGAAAGGCACGGGAGGAGGAGCGATGGTGAGCGTGCTTTCGATGATTCCGCTCATTTGTGGCGAGGCGCGGATGCGTTCGAGCGCCTGCACCAATGGGCCCAGTTCGCGGCTTCGACCCTTCATGGCCACGAGGTAGTAGGAGGTGGAGGCCACATCGACCTCGACCAGATCGGCGAGGCCGAACTGGGCGGCGATGTGGCGGAGGGCGAGGCCGTTGCCCGCCACCATCGTGGCTTCGCCGGCGATGAGTGTCTGCACGGCCTCGAACTGGTCGGCGCAGAGGCGCAATGTCGGTCGCTTGTCCCTGGGCATTTTCTCGAGTGTCTCGTGAAAGAGGCCACGCTCGATCACGGCCACGCGTTCCCCGGCCAGATCGTCCATGCCCACCGGGTAGCTGGTTCGTCCGGGCGGAAACAGCAGGGACATATGCATATTCCAAATGGGGGAGAGAAGGTCGTAGCGCTCGGCGCGCTCGCCCGAATAGGCCACGGCGAGGAGATCAGCCTGGCCGCTCTCCAGGCTGGCCACCGCGTCCGCCCAGGGAGCGAGACGGAACTCCAGGTCGTAGCCCGCTTCCTCGGCGGCGATCTTCAGGAGCTGGATATTGAACCCTTGAGCCCGGCCCCGCGCATCCTTGTATTCAAATGGCGGGAAATAGGCGTCGCCAGTGTAGATCAGCTTCGACCGCGGCGGGGCCAAAGGGGAAGTCGCTTCAAGCTGGGCCTGGCCCAGCGAGCCAGTGGCGAGGGCGAGCCCCGCCGCGGCC
>JAENWE010000251.1 GCA_016650185.1 Vicinamibacteria bacterium
AGCGCGCCCTTAGCTCAGTTGGATAGAGCGTCTGGCTACGAACCAGGAGGTCGCAAGTTCGAGTCTTGCAGGGCGCACCAACCTTCGCTCACCTGAGACCCTGCGCGAGCTACGGTTCGGCAGGCCGACTTCCCCTGGTGTAAGTCACCACGAAGTATGATCGCCCCTCGTGAGGCCTGCGCCACGAACGGGCAGCAGGTCGATTCCGACTGACAATCCGTCGCGGCTCAGGACTGAGCGCGGACATCACGACGTCTCGTCGAAGCCCGGCGTACGATGATGGAAACGCGCGAGAGAGGACAACGGGCGGATTTCATGAGCATTCGGGACTGGTTCAGGCGTGGCCCGTCAAGGGATTCAGGCGCACCGAGCCCGACCCGGCCACAGCCACTCGAGGCGGAGAAGAGCCAGCGCATGACCGCCTGGCTGGCTGCCATGGAATCTGGCGAACTCATGATCCCGAGCGACGTGCACGACCGAGAAGCGTGGAACGGTTACTGGCACAAGCAGATTGCCATGGGCCCGATAGAGCAGGGATTCAACGACGCGATGTCGTCGGACCCGACGCTCGTGGCGCTCCTCCATCGACGTGGCGCCAGGAAAATCCTCTGCGCAGGGATTGGCCTGTCGAGCGAATCCCTGGCGCTGGCACTTCACGGCTTCGACGTCACCTCCCTCGACATTTCGGACGTGCCTGGCCTCGCCTTTCACGCCGGCATCGGCGATCCAGCCCACCCCTTCAGCCGCCTCCCCATCCAGACGGTGAAGGATGACGGCACGGTTATCTTTCTGGCTGACCAGGTCATCGACCCCGATTTGTGCCCGCGCATCCACGGGTCGGAAGAGTATCCATCGCGCGGTGGCGGGTCTCTCTCCCACAGCACCGGCGATTTGGTCGATCCTGAAGTCTGTCCGGGCCCGTACGATGTGCTCATCGAGCGGAGAACCGTCCAGCTGTTCCCGGAGGCTGAGCACGAGGCCGCACTCAACGGCCTCGCGGCGCGCCTCGGACCTCGCGCGCTGTTCATCAGTCATCAGCATCTGGGCAGTTGGAGACCCGGTCAGCCGCGGCGGCACTTTGCCTCGGACTGGCTGGAGGCGAGTGACTTCACACCCGAAGGCGCATCGGAGGTAGGCGACACTGCCCGTGTCGCTCGTCTTCAGTTTTCCACTGGCTAAACGCCAACAGGCCGCCTGACCCGGACAGTGAAGTGCTCGCCGTTCACAAGGCGCCCGCTGACTACCCGGGCGGCAAGGCCGGTGATGTGCTGACAGTGGACTTCACCGTGCTCGGCGTTCGCTGTCTCGGCCTCAACGGCGGCCCGGCGCACAAACATAGCGAAGCCTTCTCCTTCCAGGTCGCGACGGACACTCAGGAAGAAACGGACCGCTACTGGGACGCCATCGTCGGCAACGGCGGCAGGGAAAGTCAGTGCGGCTGGTGCACAGACCGCTGGGGTCTTTCGTGGCAGATCACGCCGCGCGCGCTCACCGATGCGCTTGCGGCTGGTGGCGCCGAGGCCAGGCGCGCCTTTGAGGCGATGATGCCGATGAAGAAGATCGACGTCGCCGTGATCGAGGCAGCGCGGCGGGGCTGACTCCCGGCACTTTATTTCTTCTTCTCGATCGCTTCCTTGAAGTGCTTGGCGCACGCCTCGGCTGTCGTCTGCTTTCCATGCGCCGAGTTCTTCTTGTTGGCGGAATAGGCGAACACGATCTCTCCCGACCTGAGATTCGCGACGCTGATCGACGCCTGCTCGTCGGAGTGCCAGCTCCCCATGAACAACTTCTTGGCGGTGCTGGCCTTCTGACTCTCGGAGCTCCCCTTGATCTCGAACTCCGCGTCGTCTCTCGAGTCCACCAGGACGACAGGCACCTTCTTCCGGGCAAAGGCAGCCTTCAGATAGCCCTGGAATCCATCGGGCATCTCGGCGAGAAACACCCGCGCCCCGGGGCGCAGCCCGCCCTCCGGCGAGGCGACCTGCGCAGATGCCATCGTCCCTGCAAACATCCACGCCACAGCGATTGCCGCGACGATCCCGACCATCCTCATAAGCCCTTCTCGATCTTTTCCTTGAGGTGCTTCGCGCAGGCCTCGCTCGAGCTCTGCTTGCCTCGCGCGAAACTGCCCTTGTTCACGTTGTAGCCGAAGACGACGGTCGCCGACTTGAGGTTGACGACCTTGATGCTGGCCTGCTCGGAGGTGCTGGTGTTGCCCATGAAGATGGTCTTGGCCCATCCGGCCTTCTCGCTCTCCGTCACACCCGACAGTTCGAAATCCGCCTTCGACTTGTCGGTGACGATGACGATGGGTACTTCCTTCTTGTGCATGGCGGCGGCGAGATAGATGTCGTAGCCCCCCTCGATAGGGGAAATGAAGAGCCTCGCACCTCTCGGGATTCTCAAGTCCGGCGCGGGGCTGCCGGTCTGAGGCGTGTCCTGCGCCAGCGCGAGTGTCCCGGTGGCGAGCGCCACCAGGAGCGTACAGAGCAGCCCAATCGTCTTCGTCATCACATCCTCTTGACTCATCGCCGCCATCGGCCCGACAACAGCGACGCCGTGCTTACTTGGTCATCGCGAAGGGCTGACCGGTGAATCCGGAGCCGAAGATTCCGCCGGTCAGCCGCCTGCCCGTGTTGTCCATCGAGCCCCGAAAGGTGAAGTCGGTGAAGGGGCCCTGCTTCATCCGGATCTCGAAGCTGGCGTCAGGCCGGATGATGCCCGGCTGCGCGGGGTCTGTTCTTCCGGTGCCGAACCTCGCGACGTCAGCGTCGGTGTATGTGCCGGTGATGAACGTCGCGGTCTGCGTGAGGTTCATCGTGAACGTGCCGAGGGTGGAGTTGGTGCCGGTCCAGTTGCCGGACATGGAACCAACAGTGAACGGACGACTGTCGCTGACGCTTCCTCCCTTCCCATCGGAGACGGTCAGAT
>JAENWE010000252.1 GCA_016650185.1 Vicinamibacteria bacterium
CGGATCTTTATCGGAGACATCCAGGGCTGCCGGGAGGAACTCGAACGACTGCTTGGCGTTCTCAAGTACGACTCCTCGCTGGACGCGCTCGAGCCGGTCGGCGACTTCGTCAATCGCGGCCCCGATTCGCTCGGCACGCTCCGATTGCTCAAGTCCCTCGGCGCCGGCGGCGTTTTGGGCAATCACGACCTGCATCTTCTGGCCGCGCGCCGGGGCGCGCGGTCCCTCAAGTCCTGGGACACCTTGAGCCAGGTGCTCAAAGCCCAAGATTGCGAGGACCTTCTCGCCTGGCTTCGGGCCAAGCCCTTCGTCAAGGCGTGGCCCGACGTTATTCTCGTCCACGCCGGACTGAGCCCCGCCTGGGTCAATCCTGCGGCAGCCCTCGCAGGCCTTGACCCTGAAAGCGCCCATCCCCGGATTGACCTGGCCACGCGTCTTCGTTGGTGCGATGCGCGAGGGGAAACACCCCCCTCGGAGGACGACCCGCCGGATGAGCCCGGCTTCCGGCCATGGTTCGACCACTTGAAGGGCCGATTCAGGGAGACGGTCGTATTCGGGCACTGGGCGCGCCTCGGTCTCGTCAACCGTATCGGCTTCAGAGGGCTCGACTCCGGCTGCGTCTGGGGCGGCCGCCTGACCGCCTGGATTGCGGAGGACGATTCGTTCATGAGCGTGCCGGCGGCCAAGGTCTACGCGCGCGATTAGGCCCGAGCCCTGACCGTTCCCGGTTGTCTTTGGGTGCTGTATGGTCCTCCGGATCCATGACCACTCTCGACATCTTCATCGTTATCCTGAGCGTTTCGCTCGCGGCCCTTCCCGCATTGATGCTCGCGAAGCGGGCCGGCAAGGGCCGCGATGAGTTCTTCGTCTCCGGTCGCAGCGCGCCCTGGTGGCTGATCGGAACATCGATGGTAGCCACGACCTTCAGCACGGACACGCCCAATCTCGTCACCGACCTCGTGCGCACCGGCGGCGTTTCGGGCAACTGGGCCTGGTGGGCGTTTCTGGTCACCGGAATGGTGACCGTCTTCTTCTACGCGCCGCTCTGGCGCCGAGCCGGATTTCTGACTGACCTCGAGTTCTATGAGCTCCGCTACGCCGGAAAGGCCGCGGCTTTTCTGCGCGGATTCCGCGCCGTCTATCTCGGAGTGTTCTTCAACATTCTGGTCATGGCCGCGGTGACCCTGGCGGGAGTAAAGATGGGCTCGGTGATGCTCGGCCTCTCCCGCGAGAGCGCGGTGGTCGCCTGCATCCTGATGTCCATCCTCTTCGGATCACCCGCCGGACTCTCCGGCGTCCTGGTCTCGGACCTGATCCAGTTTTCGATGGCCATGATCGGGGTCACGGCGGCGGCATTCTTCGCGGTGACCCGGCCGGAGGTCGGCGGTCTCCGCAATCTCATCGACACCACCGATCCGCAAACCCTCTCGCTGCTGCCGAGTTTCTCGAACGGGGACGCGGTGATGACTCTTCTGATCGTCCCGTTCCTCATCCAGTGGTGGTCGACGTGGTATCCAGGAGCCGAGCCGGGCGGGGGCAGCTATGTCGCGCAGCGGATGCTGGCCGCCCGTTCGCCCAAGGACGCTCTTCGGGGCACGCTCTGGTTCAATATCGCCCATTACGCCCTGCGCCCCTGGCCCTGGATTCTGGTGGCTCTGGCCTCGATAAAGGTGTTCCCCACCCTCGATTCCTTGCGGGCCGCTCTTCCCCATGTCGATCCAGCGCTCATCGGGCACGATCTCGCCTACCCCGCGATGCTGCTGGGGCTGCCATCCGGCGTCAGGGGACTCGTGGTCGCGGCCCTTCTGGCCGCCTATCTGTCCACGATGTCCACGCACATGAACTGGGGAGCGTCCTATCTGGTTAACGACGTTTACGTGCGGTTCATCAACCGCGACGCAAAGGAGCAGCATCTCGTTCTTCTGGGCCGGGTCTCCTCCGCGTTGATCGCCATCGCCGCCGGCGCTTTCATGCTGACTCTCGGCACCGCCTCCGAAGCGTTCAACCTCCTAGTCTCGGTGGGTGCCGGCACCGGCGCCATCTATCTCCTGCGCTGGTTCTGGTGGCGGGTGAATCCCTGGACTGAGATCATCGGCATGGCAGTTTCGTTGTTCATCGCTCTCTACTTTCGCTTCAGCGCGTCGACCGCGGCCTACTCGAGCTCCCTCAAGCTCGTGATCACGGTGGCCATCACCACTCTGGCCGCGGTGATGGCGACGTTCGTCTTCCCGCCCTCCGATGACACGACGTTGCGGGCGTTCATCGACCGCACCGGCGTGGGTGGAGGGCTCTGGGCGGCCGCCCGGGCCCGCCTCGGGATCACGACGCCCCAGAAGACGGACTTCGGCGACTCTCTCAAGGGCGCCATCGCCGGCTGCTTTCTTGTCTACTCTCTCCTTTTCGGGGTGGGAGAGATCCTCTACGGCCGTTGGCTATCGGCGGCGGTTTTCGGCGCGGCGGCTCTGATCGCCGCCTTCTCCATGCGAGCCGTGCTCAGGCGGTTCGAGAGGGTATTCGAGTCATGAAGATCCACGACATCTCCAGGCGACGCTTCATGGAGGCGAGCGCCATCGCCTCGGCGGCGGCGTCTCTGGCCAAGAGAACCGAGGGGGGAGCGGCTTTAGAGGACGATCGCGAACCCTCGGAGTTCTTCCACGTCGCTCCCCTTCGGGTCGTTCGAGTCGGCTTCGTCGGCGTCGGGCTTCAGGGCACGGAGCACGTAAAGAATCTCCTCAGTCTGGATGGCGTCGAGCTTCGCGCGGTGTGCGACATAGCGCCCGAAAAGGTGGCGCGGGCTCAGGCCCTCGCCCGGGACGCGGGCAAGCAGGAGCCGAAAGGGTTCACGAATGGTCCGCGCGACTTTGAGAGGCTCTGCGCCGAAGAGGATCTCGACCTCGTGTACACCGCCACACCCTGGGAGTGGCATGTCCCGGTGATGCTGGCGGCCATGAAGAATGGCAAGCACGCGGCCACCGAAGTGCCGGCCGCCCAGACCGTGGAAGACTGCTGGAAGCTGGTCGAGACTGCGGAAAAGGAGAAGAAGCACTGCGTCCTCATGGAGAACTGCTGCTACGACCGCCCCGAGATGATGGTCCTTCACATGCTTCGCAAGGGGCTTTTCGGCGAGGCCATGCATGCCGAAGTGGGTTACCAGCACGACCTTCGGGCGATCAAGTTCGAAACTCGGGACGAGGGTCTGTGGAGGCGCGCTCATGCGACGCGCCTCAACGGAAATCTCTATCCCACTCACGGCCTGGGGCCGGCCGCCCAAGCCATGGGCATCAATCGCGGCGATCAGTTCGACTATCTCGTGGCCATGGCCAGCCCGTCTCGCGGACTCCAGGATTTTCAGCGTGAACGCCTTCCCGCCGAGGATCTGAGGCGCAAGGAGACCTACGTTCTTGGCGATGTTCACACCAGCATGATCAAGACCCACCTGGGACGCACCATCTACCTCGTGCACGACACCAACCTTCCTCGGCCCTACGCTCGGTACAACGTCTTCCAGGGAAGCAAAGGCATCTACTCAGGCTTCCCGCCGCGCTTCTACTTCGACGCTCAGGAGCCGGCGCACCGCTACAAGGCGCTCTCGGACTTCGCGGCGGAATGGGATCATCCGCTGTGGACGGCCGATCGGGTCAAGAACGCCAAGAACGGTCACGGCGGCATGGACTTCCTCGAAGACCTGCGCCTCATGGAGTGTCTCCAGCAGGGCCTTCCCACCGACTTCGACGTGTACGATGCCGCCGCTTGGAGCTGCATGGTCGAGCTGACGGCCAAGTCGGCGGCATCGCGATCGAAACCCGTCGACCTGCCCGATTTCACCCGCGGCAAGTGGCGAAGCCGACCTCCCCTCGGAATCATCGGCGGCTGACCCCGGGCGCCCCGGCCGCTTGCCAGGACAACCGTCCGGGTATTAGCGTGCCGCCATGCCTCAAGCCGATCACGACAAGCGAATCGACTACATCGAATTTCCGGTGGACGACATGAGCGTCGCGCAGGCGTTCTATGGCGGAGTCTTCGGCTGGAAGTTCACCGACTACGGCCCCGACTACTCGAGCTTCGAGGACGGTCGACTCGCCGGTGGTTTGCGCGGAGGCGAAACCCCAACCCGGGGCGGCGCGCTGGTCGTGATCTACACCATCGCTCTGGAGGCCGTCCTTGATGCCGTGATCCTCGCGGGCGGAAAGATCGTTGTCGAGACCCACGACTTCCCGGGCGGGCGTCGGTTCCACTTCACCGATCCGGCGGGAAACGAACTGGCGGTCTGGAGCGACGTTTAGCGGGCCCTTCAGCGGAACCGCGGGGTGTAACGGTTGATCGACGAATAGGGGTCCGGCCAGGGCAGACGCACGCCGAAGTCCTGCGCGGCATGGCGAGTCCAGTAGGGGTCGTACAGATGCGCCCTGGCCAGCGCCACCAGATCGGCTCGTCCCGCGGCGAGAATGGTGTTCGCGTCGGCGAAGGATGAAATGGCGCCCACCGCCATGGTGGCGATGCCGGCTTCGTGCCGGATCCGATCGGCGAAAGGAGTCTGAAACAGCCGGCCATACCGGGGCCGCTGTTCCGGCACGGTCTGACCGGCCGAAACATCCACAAGGTCGCAGCCATGTTGCTTGAAGGCCTGAGCGATTCGTACCGCGTCTTCTCCATCGAGGCCGCCATCCACCCAGTCGGTGGCGGAGATGCGCACGCTCAGCGGCTTCTCCGCGGGCCACGCGCCCCGAACGGCATCGAACACTTCCAGCGGATAGCGGAGACGGTTCTCGAGCGACCCCCCGTAGGCGTCGAGACGATGGTTGGTCAGGGGAGAGAGGAAGCTCGCGAGGAGATAGCCGTGTGCGCAGTGCAGTTCGAGGAGATCGAAACCCGCGGTGCGGACGCGCCGCGCGGCTTGGGCGAAATGTCCTTTGACTTCCGCCATATCCTCCGCGCTCATTTCTCGCGGGGCGCGCTTGCCCGAAGACCAGGGAATCGCCGAGGGCGCCAGGAGATCCCATGACGTTTCCGGGGGCAGGGCTTCGTCACCCTCCCACTCCAGCGTGGACGCCCCCTTGCGGCCCGCATGGCCGAGTTGAATTCCGATCTTCGCGGCGGTGTTCTTGTGAACGAATCGGACGATCCTCTTCCAGGCACGGGTCTGCTTGTCGTCATAGAGCCCAGTGCAGCCGAGAGTGATCCGCCCGTGTGAAGTCACGTCCGTCATCTCCGCCATGACCAGGCCCGCGCCCCCCATAGCCCGGCTGCCCAGATGAACCAGATGCCAGTCATCCGGTATCCCGTCATCCGCCGAGTACTGGCACATGGCCGAAACGACGATCCGATTCTCGAGCACAAGATCTCGTAACTTGAACGGGGTCAGGAACGGAGGGGCCACCCGACGCGACGCCCCCGAAGGATCGGGCTCTGCAAGTTCCAGCGTCGGAGTCAGGACGCGGGCCTGGGCCTCCGCTTCTCCCACGAACCAGGCATCGACCTCGGCCACATAGGCGGGGTCGCGCCTGCGCAGATCCTCGTGGGTGATACGCAGGCTGCGGGTTACGAGGTTGAAGCCGAACTGAATGGGAGCCGTCGCCATGTAGCGCTCGGTGTCTTCGAACCACTCCAGGCTCGCCTGGGCGGCGCGCTGAAGACTCTCCACCGGCCCGCGCCGTTCCCGCTCATAGCGGGTCAGCGCCGCAGGCAGGGAAGTTTCTTCGGAAAGGGCGCGGGCGAGGACAATCGAGTCCTCCATGGCGAGCTTGGTCCCCGAGCCCACCGAGAAGTGCGCGGTATGCGCGGCATCGCCCACCAGAACCAAGGACCCGGCGTGCCAGCGTTCGTTGACAATGGTTGGGAAACGACGCCAGATCGACCGGTTTGGAATCAGGGGAGCGCCCTCCAATTCCTCCCGGAAGAGCCTCTCGCAATAGGCCACGGTCGCGGCCTCGTCCGTCTCGGACAGGCCAGCCCGTTGGAACGTTTCGTCCGTGGCCTCGACGATAAAGGTCGAACAGGGGCCCGGGCCTTTGGGGTGAGTCTCGTACTGATACGCGTGGACGCGGAAGAGACCGTGTTCGTTGGTCTTGAAATAGAACGTGAACGCCGGGAAGCGGCGCGTGGTTCCGAGCCAAACGAAACGGTTGCGGCGCTCGTCAATCCGCGTCCCGAACGTGGCCCCCACCTCGGCTCTCAGCACGCTCGCCGCACCGTCAGCGGCCACGATGAGGTCGGCGGGGGGCAGGTCGGCCCTCGAGCGCACCTCCACTCCATTGCGGATGTCGACGCCGAGGCGCAGCGCTTCCTCCCGGAGAATTCTCAGGAGACTCGCGCGCGCGATGCCGCTGAAACCATGGCCGGTCGAACGGAGGAGGTGACCGCGGTAGTGGACGTCGATATCGTCCCAGTGGTGGAAGCTCTCCTTCAGCCGATCGATGGTCGAAGGATCCGCGTTGGCCAGGTTGTCCATGGTCGCGTCAGAGAACACAACCCCGAACCCAAACGAATCGCCGGGTTGATGACGTTCGAACAGAGAGACGTCGTGGGACGGGTCCCGTTTCTTGAGGAGGATGGACAGGTAGAGCGCCGAAGGCCCGGCCCCTGCGCACACCACTCTCATGGCGCCGGCTTCAGAAGCTGGGAGGCGACGAGGAGGTGCTGGATCTCGGTCGTGCCTTCATAGATACGAAGCGCGCGCACCGAGCGATAGAGCAGGTCCACCATCGACTCTTTCATGACCCCACGACCTCCGAGAATCTGAACCGCATCGTCGACGATGGTCTGAGCGTTTTCGGTGGCGAAGGCTTTGGCCATCCCCGATTCGAGGGTCACCCGGCCCGCCCCCTGATCCTTCTCCCACGCCGCCTCGTAGACCAGGAGCCGGGCGGCCCGGAGGCGGATAGCCATGCGCGCGATCTTGTCCTGGATCAAGGGCAGGTCGGCGAGCGGCTTGCCGAACTGCCGGCGAGTTTGCGCATGCTGCAGGGCCTCCGAAAGCGCCCGCGCCGCCATGCCGCACGCGGCGGCGCCCACCGTGGCGCGGAGCCGGTCGAGGGTGGACAGAGCGAGCTTCAGACCCTCGCCTTCCTTCCCAATTCGCGCCCCTTCGCTCACCCGACAGTCGCGAAAGGCGATCTCTCCAAGCGGATGCGGGGCCGACATGACCAGAGGCTTCACAAACTCGAAACCGGCCGAGCCCGCCTCGACAATGAACGCGGTGAGGCCTTTGGGCCTCGCTTTCACAGCCTTGGCAAACACAACGTAGAAGTCGGCCAGCCCGCCGTTTGAAATCAGGGTCTTCGTGCCGTTGAGAACATAGCTTTCGCCCTCCCTTCGGGCTTCGCACGCTATCGCATGGGCGTCCGAACCGGCCCCCGGTTCGGTCATCGCGAAAGCTCCCATCTGGGCCCCGGCGATCGCCTCGGTGGCGAGCGCCGTCTGCAGGGGCGTGCCGCGAAGGAAGAGCGGGGTGGCGCTCAACGCCTGCAAAGCGAAGACGGCGTCGGCGAGGGGGGAATGGAAGGCGAGTTCCTCGCGGAGCAGGCAGCACCCGCGGTAGTCTTGCCGCTGAATCGGCTCGAAGAGCGAAGCGTCGCCCATCAGCGTCAGCAAAGCCCTAGCCTCGGTTCGGGCCTCCTCATCCGTCTCCGGCGGCTTTCGCTTCGACAGCACGTCGCGGCTGAAGGCCTGCGCCCGATCGAGGAGCCCCTCGTGCCGGGCCTCGAGAAAGGCGCGAACCGGATGAAGATCGACCCTCATTCGAAAGCCGGCTCGCGCTTGTCCACGAAAGCGCGGTGCGCCTCGGCGAAGTTGGGGCTCTGCATGCAGATGGCCTGAAGCTCGGCTTCGTTGTCCAGAGCGGTGCGGAGATCGAGCGCGGCTTCGCGGTTGAGGGCCTGCTTGGTCACGCCGAGAGCGAAGGAGGGGCCCTTGGCGAGCCGCAGGGCGAGGGCCCGCGCTTCGGCCAGGGCCTGCTCGGGTTCGAAGACACTGGTGTACAGACCTATCGAGTGGGCCTCGGCGGCGCTGATGAAGTCACCCAACAGGAGCAGGCGCCGAGCCTGCGCTTCCCCCACCAACCGGGGCAACAACCAACCGGCGCCCATGTCGGCGCCGGCGAGGCCTACCTTGGTAAAGAGGAATGCGATCTTGGCCGTGTGGGAAGCAACCCGGAAGTCGGAGGCCGCCGCGATCACCGCGCCCGCACCCGCCACCGTGCCATTGAGAGCCGCGACCACCGGCCGGCGGCATTCGCGGATCGAAAGAATCAGTTCGCAGGTCACGCGCGTGAAGACCAGCAGGTCCTCGATCGGCTTGCCCAGAAGAGCGCCGATGATGTCTTCGACGTCGCCGCCGGTGCAGAAGGCCCGACCGCGGCCGGTGATGATGATGGCCCGCACTCCTGGTTCGGAGTCGAGGGCCCGGAAGGTGGCCGCGAGTTCCCGGTAGATCTCGAAAGTGAGGGCGTTCAGGC
>JAENWE010000253.1 GCA_016650185.1 Vicinamibacteria bacterium
CCTTCAGAGCACCGGCAGGGATGTCCACCGCGGCTTCGACGTTGATCGGGTCTGAGGTGAAGCTGGAGGAGCCGCCCGGCGCCCCCAACTCCGCCATGGCGTCGAGCGCCGAGCCGGTCGAGCGTGTCTTTGGCTCGGGTGGGGGTGAGTCGAATGGCGATGACCCTTCGAGCGATGAACCGAAAGGGTCGTCCAGGGGCAAGGGCGATGGAGGGACTGATGCAGGGGGGGGCGGCGGCGGCTCGCCGAAAGGCGAATCCCCGAAGGGGTCTCCGGGACCGGCTGCCGGCCCGAGAGATACGAGATCCAGCTCGAGTTCGCCGGTGTGCCCGGCCGGACCCAGGCCGGAGCCGGGCGCTTCGCCAAGGCTGTCGAGCGAGAGTTCAGGACCGAACGGATCATTACCGGGCGCCGGTGTTCCTGGCCCGGAAAGGGCATCAAGAGGATCGCCAAAATCCACCGGAGCGGGACCGGGCGAGGGTCCGAGGTCGAGCTCGTTGTCCAGAGACAATGCAGGCGCCGGCACGGGCGACGGTCCTGGGCCTCCGAGGGAGTCCAGCAGGTCGTCGTTGGAGGCGAAGGTCCGCGGACTCGCTACCGTGGGGGCCTTGGGCTTAGGGGGTGCGACCCGTATCGGAGGCGGGAGGGGCGGGGGAGATGGAGGGGGCGCCGGGGCGCGAGCCGGGATCGCCGCAGGCTTCGGAGCCGCCTCGGCGCTTCGGGGGCTTGCGCCACCCTCGTTCCCGTACTTGTTCGCCAGGACCCTGAAGACCAACTGCGTGGCGACCTTGAGGGTCTCTTCCACGCCTGTGCCGCTCTTCGCTGATGCCTCGATGAAGGGAACGCCCCGCGCGTTGAGGACCTTGTTGAGTTCGTCGAGGGACGCGGCATTGGGCAGGTCGCGCTTATTGTACTGAATGACGAGAGGGATGTTGTCGGGATCGAGCTCGTTGGCCACGAGATTTTCCCGCAGGTTCTTCATGGCATCGGAATTCGCGTCGATCATCGCGTCCTGAGAATCGGCCACGAACACCACGCAGTCGGCGCCTTTCAGCACCATACGTCGAGTGGCGTTGTAGAAGACCTGACCGGGGACGGTGTAGAGCTGGACCCGGGTCTTCATTCCGCGAATCGTACCCAGCTCGATGGGCAGGAAGTCGAAGAACAAGGTGCGGTCCGCTTCGGTTGCGAGCGACAGCATCTTTCCCTTGTTCCTGATGGGCAGCTGCTCATGGATCCACTGCAAGTTGGTGGTCTTGCCGCATAACCCCGCGCCGTAGTACACAACCTTGGCGGTGAGTTCTTTGGTGGAGTAGTTGAAGAGAACCATCTTTAGTTCCGACCGGATCGGGAATTCTAAGCCCATGGGGGGAACCATGGACTCTTCGTTAGACTTTAGCCGCGCAGGAACCCATTAATCGAGGAGACTCAGAAACTTCCATGCCCAGCTCAACCGCCCTTGCCCTTCTGATTCTTGCCGCGCAGGCGACCGCCCCCGTCACGGCTCAGGCTCCAGCCCCAATTGCGAGGCCAACTCCAGACGGCGCCGTGCTCGCGATCGACACCTCGATGGGCACCATCGAGGTTGGCCTCTATGCGACAAAGTCGCCGCTCTCGACTCGCAACATCCTCAACTACGTCAAGGCGGGCTTCTATTCGGGCACCTTGTTCCACCGGGTGATCCCAGGCTTCATGGTCCAAGGAGGCGGTCTGGACGCCAAGATGGTCGAGAAGCCGGTCGGTCCGCCGGTTCGAAATGAAGCCAGGAACGGCTTGCTCAATACCCGGGGGTCGGTGGCCCTTGCCCGAACCGGCGATCCGCACAGCGCGACCGCCCAGTTCTTCATCAACGTGAAGGACAATCCGGCTCTCGACTTCGGGATCTCTCGCGACGGCTGGGGCTACACCGTCTTCGGCGAGGTGCTCTCGGGGATGGATGTGGTCGACCGGATAGTAGCCGTGCCCACCACCCGGATGGTGCAATACGACAACGTGCCCATCACCCCGGTGGTGATCACGAAAGTGCGCGTCATTTCCGAGCCCGCGCCCGTGGCACCGCCGGCTGCCACCAAAGCTGCGGTCCCCGCCGCCAAACCCGGCTCGGCCCCGGCGAAGAGGGCTCCCAAGCCATCGGCCAAGCCCTCGCCCAAGGCGTCCCCCCGTCCCTCGATGTAGAAGCCTAGCAGTCCGTGGTGAAAGTCCGCCGTTGCACCGAGACGAGCGATGCGCCCGTCTGGCAAGGCGCCGAGGAGCCTCAATATCCTGGAATATTGAGGCGACGAACAACGCAGTCCAGACGGGATGCAGCGTTCGTCGAATGCAGGCCGACTTTCACCACGGGCTGCTAGGGGCTGCTAGTGTCTCGTAGCAGAAGTACGTCACATAATTCGCCGCCGATGCATCCCGGATCGCCGCGTTGCTCGTCGTTGCATATGCTGGATGTGCGGCCTCCTCGGCGCCGACTTAGGCGCCGGTGGTCACCAACTCCGCGCCCGCTCGAGTTTCCCATCCGCCATGGCTGGGCTCAGCGGCCCGGCGCCGGCCACAGGACGCGCATCAGCCGCTCGAACCTGGGATCGCCCCGGATCGTGTCGAACCGAGGATCCCTCCGAAGGAGTCTCAGGGCGGGCGACCGTTCTTCGAATGCGGCCTCCAGGGCGCGAAACGCGGCCTCTGGATCGAGGCCCGCGGAGGCCACCGCGATCAGGTACGGCGAAACGTACGATGTACGGCTCTGCTCCTGAAGCTCGCTCAACATCTTTTTCGCGAGCCCGGGCTGATGCCTTCTCAGGTAGAAGGCGGCGAGTTCCGCTTTGGCCGGGGTCGAGCCTGCGGCCACCGCCTTCCGATAGGCCTGTTCCGCCTCATCCATTCGATGGACACGCTCCAGCACGTCGCCCATGAGCAACTGGCCCGGTCCCCAGTCGGGCGTCAGGCTGACAATGCTTTCAGCCTCGACCAGCGCCTCCTGCTCTCGGCCGAGATCGAGCAGCACGCCGGAGAGGTTGACCCTTATGGCGAGGGAGAGAGGATCGAGATCGCGGGCTTTCTTCAGGTTCTCGAACCCTTCTTGATATCGGCCCTCCGAGCGAAGCAGGATCGATTGCCAGTGGAGCCGGGTCGAGTAGTTGGGGTCGATGGCTGCCGCTCTCTCGAAGGCCTCTTCGGCGGCCCGAAAGTTCCATTCGTACAGCCCTCGAATCATCCCCAGGTTGGTCCACGCCTCGGCGAGGCCAGGGTCCAGACTCACCGCCGTTTCCGCGGCGATACGGGCCTTTAGCCACGCGTCTTTTGCGGAAACGTGCCCCTGGTCCATCCGGACCGCGTAGGCATCGGCCAGGCCCGCCCAGCCGAGGGCGAAGGTCGGGTTCTTCGTGGTGATCGATTCGAAGATGCGCTGCGATTCGAGCAGGCTCTCGCGGCTTCGCTTGTTCCATTCGAAGCGGCCTTTGAGGTATTCGAGGTAGGCGTCCGGGTCCGCCGTGCCCCCACCGATGGCTTGAGTGTTGACCGCGACGCGGATGCCCGAACCGATCGCGCGCACCACTTCCCGTTCGAGGGCGAGCAGGTCGCCGATGTGCCGATCATAGGTTTCACTCCAGACCTGAGTCCCGTCGGCGGCACGGGCCAGAGAGACGGTGACCCGCACGGTGGATGCCTCCTGGCGCACCGTTCCTTCGATGAAGTAGGACGCGCCCAGCTCGCGGGCGAAGGCCGGCGCGTCATGCGGCCGATTTCGATAAGCGAGGGAACTCGATCGGGCAATGACGGCGAGTCGGCCTTGAGTCACACGGCCCAGGGAACCGATCAACTCCTCCGTGAGGCCGTCGGCCAGGTAGCTCGGTGAGGTCGCGGACAGATCGTTGAAGGGCAGAACCACGAGACGTTCCAGAGTGCTGGCCCGGGTTGGAACCTCGGGCGCTTTCCGGCCGAGGGAGACGACGAGAACCGTGACCGCCAAAAGGAGGACACCTGCCACGGTGAGGCGGACCAGCCATCGCTTAGGGCGCTCTCGAGCGCCTGCCAAGACCGTCTCCACTGAAGGCGGCGCGGTGCGGGTCAGCGGACCTTTCGCGTCAGGCACGACTTCGCCTGCGCTCGGAGCGGCGGACCCGACCGAAGGGAGTTCGACCCCGACCCGGCGGACATCGGCTAGAAAGCGATAGCCGCGACGAGGGAGCGTCTGAATAAATCGCGGCGCATCGGCGTTGTCGCCGAGTGCCGATCGCAGCTCCTTGATGCAGTAGTTGAGCCCCTGCTCGACATCCACATCAGCGTTGTCCGCCCAAAGCGCCGCCTTGATTTCCTCGCGGGTGACGAGGTCCCCCACCCGACGCAGAAGGAGAGAGAGGACCTGGAAGGGCTGATTCCGAAGGTGAACAAGGCGCCCTTCCTTGCGCAGTTCGCCGGTCTTCGTATCGAGGTCGAAAACCCCGAATTGGTACCCGTGACCAGAGAAGCCCGTGTCGCTCACTGTCCAAGACGATAAGCCACTCCCTTCAAGGTCTTGGATCGCGACCACCCCCCCGCTCATCGCACCCCCGCTTTCCCCGAGACACGACGCCCCAGACGATCACGGCGCGCGTCCGTCCAGACTAGCGCCTGACCGGCCTGGCAGGCGCAGGAATGCGAATCCATGTGGAATCCATCCCGGCCGGAAGCTCTGGATTCTCGGTGACTGGGTCCGAGGGGTGAGGTTGGCATTCCGTCTTTTCGTGCAAGGCGCGTGCCGCTGGCTCCGAAGCACGAGCGAATCCAAATTCATGGCGTAATCAATGACGCGTCCATTGTCACGCTGGCGCTGGTGACCGATCCTGCCTGCATGTCGAGCCACTTTGCGGAAGGGTCGTTATTCGACCCTCGGTTTCCCCTTGAGACGCCAGTCACACAACGCCTGGCGCTTCGAGATCTTCTGGCCAGTTTCGAGAAAAGCCTGATCGTTGCGGCCCTTCTCGCCGCGGGCGGAAATCAAAGACGGGCGGCAGTCGCTCTCGGAGTTCTCCCGACCACCCTTCAGGAAAAACTGAAGAGGTTCGGCCTCCTGGAGCGCCAGTTTGGCCGGAGGGCGCTGCGTGGGAAGCGTCCGTCGACCCCGAATCAACCGGGCGGGCCTCATGAAGAAGCGCGTCCAAACCCACTAGAGGAGCAATAACGTGAGAATGAAACAACTGATGGCGTTTACCTGGCTGGCCATGGTCCTGGCCGGCGCGAGTGCCTTTGCCCAGACGGCGACGGGCAACGTGTTTGGGACCGTGACCGATGCCTCGGGAGCCGTGCTCCCGGGAGCGTCGGTTGCAATCTCGGGTGAGGCGGGAACGCGTACCACCGTCTCTGGATCGGACGGGTCCTTCCGTTTCCTGAACATGGACTACGGCGTCTACAAGGTCACCGTGTCGCTGCAGGGATTCGGCTCGGCCGCCCGAAATGTCACGGTGGTCACAGGTTCCAGCTCGCAGGTCGCGGTGAGCCTGGCGGTCGGCGGACAGACCGAGACCGTCGAGGTCATCGCGGACAGCGCGCTCGTCGACATCAAAAAGCGCGGCACCAGCACCACCCTCAGCATCGCGGACCTCAAGGACACCCCGAATTCCAGGGATCCTTGGGGTGTCATGAACCAGGTCCCGGGCGCTCTGGTCGACCGGGTCAACATCGCCGGCAATGAAAACGGCCAGCAGGCCGCGGTTGCGGGCAAGGGGTCGGCCGCGGCGGACCGCGTCTGGTCGCTGGACGGGCTGGTCATCACCGACATGTCGGCCACCGGGTCGTCCCCGAGCTACTACGACTTCGACGCCTTCCAGGAGATCAATGTGTCCACCGGCGGCGGAGATCTCACCATGCAGACCGGGGGCTTCGGCATGAACCTGGTCACCAAACGCGGAACCAACGCCTTCCATGGCGGCGGCCGCTTCTTTACCACCGACGAACAATACGAATCGAGCAACATCGCGAACCGCAGGAGCCAGATCTTGCTCGGAGACGCCAACCGGCTCAAGGGCGGCGTGAGCCATTGCGATCCCGGCGCGGGCGAGCGTGACAAGGCGAACTACATCGACAGTATCAAGGACTATGGTCTGGATGTGGGCGGTCCGGTAGTCAAGGACAAGCTCTGGTTCTATGGAACCTTCGGCAAACAGGACATCAAGCTCTGCGGTCTCGCGGGCAGCCCTGATGACACCCTCCTTCCGTCCTACAACTTCAAGCTGAACTGGCAGGCTTCCGCGAACACCATGGTGTCTGCCTTCTACTTCGTGGGAAAGAAAGAGAAGTTCGGTCGCAGCCCCGGGACCGGCTATGTCGAAGAGGATGGGATTCTCTGGAACCAGATCGATGCCTACACCGACGGCGGCCTGCCCGGCGGCTTGTCGAAATTCGAGATCAATCACACGTTCTCGCCGAGTTTCTTCATGTCGGCGAAGGCCGCATATTACGACGCGGGTTTCGGACTGATCGCCCGAGGCGATCATGCCAAGAGTTTTACCTACAACGACGCGACGGGCAGCGCCAACGGAACCTACATCGACTACCTGGCCATCCGTCCGCAGAAGACCGCCAACGTGGACGGCAGCTACTTCAAGGCCGGCACCGGCGGCAATCACGAGCTGAAGTTCGGCTTCTCCTACCGCGACATCGTGACCAACTCGTCCACCAAATACAACGGCAACGGCCTCGTGGGCGTGTATGCCGGCGCGGGAACGGGCGCCGACAAGAACCAGGCCCTGATCACTCGCAACGGCATTGTCGAATACGGAGGGAAGTACGCCTCCTTCTATCTGGGCGATGTCTTTGTCAAGAATCGGTTCACCCTCAATGCCGGCATCCGCTACGACCGGCAGAGTGCCCGGAACCTCGCCTCCGAGGCGCCCGCCAACAAGTCGTTTCCCGCTCTGCTCCCGGCACTCAAGTACGCGGGCAGCAGCGTGGACGAGATTTCCTTCGGAGACTTCTCCCCTCGCGTGGGCATGAGCTACGCGCTCGACGAAGCCCGCAAGACGGTGTTACGCGCCTCGTTCGCGCGCTATGCCGGCCAGCTCTCCTACGGCAATGTCACTACGCAGAATCCGGTTGCCACCAGCAACCTGACCTACGGCTGGAACGACCTCAATGGCGACAAGTTCGTTCAGCCCGAAGAGGTGCTCTTTGACAGATTCATCGGCGCTGCGAACGTGGACCCAACCAACCCCTCCGCCGTCGGGTCGACGCCGAACCAGATCGATAAGGATCTGGGGGCCAAGAAGGACAATGAAATCGTGCTCGGTCTCGATCGCGAAGTCGGATCGAACTTCGCGGTGGGCGCCGCCCTCACGTATCGGAAGACCACGGATTGGGAGTATCGGCCCCGGCTGGCCGCCCTCTGCCCGACCGGAACGGGCTGCGCGGTTATCGGCCCTGGAAGCTACACGGCCAACGCTCCGGTGAGCCGCACGATCGACGGCGAGACCGTCACCGCCCAGACCTTCTCGCCGGACCCGAATCTCGTCGAAGCCGGAGGCTTCGGTCGATACCGGACCAACCAGCCCGGCTACTCGACCGAGTTCAAGGGCCTCGAGCTCACTCTGAACAAGCGAATGTCGAACAAGTGGCGTGCGCGGGTGGCCTTTTCCCTCAACGATTGGACCAATCACTACGATGGGGCTCCGGTGAGCGCTCTCGGCAGTCCCTCGCGTCAGGACACCGCACCTCTCGAAGACGGAGGCCAGGTTTCGATCTCGGGCGGCGGCTCCGGCAAGGCGGCGTTCTACTCGTCCTACAAGTGGCAGGTGTACTCCTCGGTGGGCGTCACCCTGCCTGCAAGTTTCGACCTGTCCGCTTCGTTCTTCGGAAGACAGGGCGGATTGCTGCCGGTCATTCTTCGGGTGGGGGCGGGCCCGGACGGCACTCTCAACGCGCTGGCCAACGGCTCCGTCGACCGTCGCCGTTACGATGCTCTGACGAATCTCGACTTTCGCCTCGCGCGAAACACGAAGATTGGCAAGGCCACGTTGACGCCCTCGGTTGAAGTGTTCAATGTGTTCAACAACGATGTCGTGCTTGGCGTCTTTCGGCAGGCCACCTCGGCCAACTACGGCCGGGTGGACGACCTGTTGTCCCCGCGCATCCTACGGGTCGGCGCTCGGCTGTCGTTCTAGGCGTCAAGTTTTCAGGCCGGCCGGCTCCGCGACAAAGCGGGGCCGGCCCTTACCGCTAATGCACGCTCCCCCGGAATTTTGCCCCCAGCATTCCGCTCGCAGATCTGATCAAGGGAGGTTCCGGTGATGAGTGAGTTCAAGGGCTTCGGCCAGGCGTTCCGATTTCTCGAGGAACTGGCGCAAAACAATGAAAGAGCCTGGTTCGAAGAGAACAGGGCGAAATACGAGGTGGATGTGCGCCAGCCGGCCCGCGCGTTCGTGAGACCCATGGCCCCAGGATTGGCCAAGATCTCACGCGAATTCGTGGCTGACGAGCGCAAGGTGGGCGGGTCCAGAGGTTCCAATGCTCCGCCTTGAAGCTCGACTTCTGAACCGAAGAAAAGGGGCCCTTCGCATCGGCCTACTGATCCGTGGCGCCAAGCATCCTGATCCGTGAGGACCGTCCTCCGAATGAGCACTTTTTCTGGTTGACGAACTCGGTATTCCGGGACTACGGTGGCATCGGGGGCGATAAGAGTTGCACTCTTTCCTGCGAGGCAAACGGCCATGGCCGACATTCTTCATGAGTTTCCGATAAACGCCCCGGTGGCCCGGGTCTTCGAGGGCATAACCACTCCGGCGGGACTGGACCAGTGGTGGACCCAATTCTCGTCAGGCGAACCCGGCCCGGGCGCGGAATACGCCCTTGGGTTTGGACCCGAATACGACTGGGATGCCCGGGTCACCCGCTATGTTCCGAACGAGGAGTTCGAACTGGAGCTGGTTGAAGCCATGGACGAATGGCTGGGAACACGCGTGGGATTCCGCTTGACCGAAGCGGGGGATCACACCCAGGTGTCGTTCTGGCACTCCGGATGGAAGGAGGCGACGCCCCACTTCCGCACGTCGTCGTACTGTTGGGCGATGTACCTCCGGATCCTGCGGTGCTACCTCGAGACTGGCGAGACGGTTCCGTACGAGGAACGACTCGACGCCTGACCTACTACTGTCCTGCCCCGTAAATGCGCGTCACATGGGAGCGCCGATGCATCCCGGATCGCTGCGTTGCTCGTCGTTGCATATGTTCAATATGCGGCCTCCTCGGCGCCTTGCGCTCCGGGCTAGGGCCTCATGAACCGAGAGCCGTGAAACTGGTGATCAGGGCTTCGGCCTTGGTTTTGTCAAGCCGGATGATCGACGAGTCGTCGCGTCTTCGGCCGAACGCCTCCTCGCCCTTGAGCGCGACCTCGAACCAGTCCGCTTTCTTGTCGCCATCGAACTTCAAGGTGACCCGGAGAGCAGGCGAGTCGAGGCCGTAGGCGGAGAGGTTCTTGGGCGCGTCGATGAACTCGGCGGCGTCGAGGCCGCCGATCGCGAAAAGCGCGTCCGAGGCCTTCTGCTGCGAGGCGTCCTTGGCCGGCGCGGCCGCTTTCCACAAGACTTCCTCGACGCCGTCTTTCTCCTTGGTGGTGGACTTGGTGAACGTCTTGGTGACCCCGCCCGAAGCGACGTCGAAGGCCGTGACCTCGTAGGCGGCGACGTCGAGCAACCGGGTGGCGCGGAGATTCTTGAGGCCCTTGTCCAGATCATCCGCGAGGGCGGCGCTGATGGTCGCCACCAGTTTCGAAGTGCCCTCGCGGGCGTAATACTTTCCGTCGTCTGTCTTCTTTCCGATCTCCAGGGTCAAGGATTTCGACTCATCGAGGCCCAGGATCAGACGCCGCGCCGTCGCGCCAAGGCCGTGTTTCGCCAGGTCCGGCGGCGCTGCCTGCTCGGTCACGATGCTCTCCATGCGCAGGTTTTCGATCAAACCAAGGAAACTGTCCACCGTCCATCGCGCCGCTCGAGTGGTGACGGGCGTCTCCACTTTCCATTCGTCCTCACCGGGGGCGCCTCGGACCAGTTTGAAGGCGTTTTTGCCTTTTTCCACCACCGCGACGGATCGGATGTCCGCTTTTTTCACCTTGATCAGCCTGCGATCCCGCAGGTCGAACGCGGATTTGCTGAGCGTGTTTTCGAGGGTGCTCGATACCGTAAACAGTTGCGGCTTCCCGGGCACTCGGGCAAAGAGGCTGAATCCGGCGGGCACGCTGTCGCCCAGTTCGAATTCGAAGGGTTTGGGGGCGCCTTCAGCCACCACCGAAACCGCAACCCGGGGTTCGCTCAGACCGAACGGGGCCAGATCCGAGGCGCCTTCGCTCAGAACGTCCTCGGTTTCAAGGCCCTGAAGAGCGTCCAGAAGAGTGGCTATCTCGCCCGCGTCCGCCGGGATTTCCCGGGGGGAGACGAGCGCCCATGACTCGCCGTTCTTCTCCACCTCGACCAGGTCACCACCCCGCTTCTTGAGGGTGAGGGACTTCACTTTCAGTTTGTCGAATCCGGTGAAGACCTTCTCCCGCTTGCCGGAGCCTTCGTCCGGGGTTTCACTCTTCGGATCTTTCTTGGACTCGACGAAATAGATGTAACCGAACAGAGAGGCGGCGATCGCCACGGCAAAGGCGGTCCGTGCAAATGAGCTCATGACCGCCGTCGCCACCAATTCGTGATGCCCCAGATGATGAAGAAGCCGGGGAGCAGGAGGAGGGAGAAAATCAAAAGGTTGCGCTGCTCGGCCACCGTGAGGTTGAGTCGATGAACATCGGGGTCCTTGGGCCGTATGGAAATGAGGTCCGAATCCTGGGCGAGCCAGGCGATCATGTTCATGAACAGATCCTGGTTTGCCTGGAAAGTCAGGAGGGCGTTGCTGCCGAAGTTTGAGTCTCCGACCGCGATGATCCGGCCCTCCTTCTTTGCGTCATCGGGGGGTGGGTTCGCGGCGTCTTCCGCGGAGGGAGGTTCGGCGCCGGCCGACGGAGTTCTGACCGTGATGGCGGCGGCGAGGTTCAGCGGTCCCCGCCGGTCGTTGTCGGAAAACTCGATCGGCTCCTTGAGAGAGGTGTCCGACTCGCCCCACGATTGCGCCAGGGTCTTCGCGAGCTCCTGAACCACGACGCCGTCGGGAGCCGGAGTGGCGGGGGTCATGCTCCGCGCCATGTCGAAGGCGGTCATGGTCCCCTTCAGGTCCTTGCTCACCTCATGGTAGGGATAGTCGGTGATGATGGGCATGAAGGGGCCGGTTCCGAAAAGCTGGCCCACTCCCGACGCATCGACGATGACATCGGCGCCCGGAGTCACACCGAATTCGGTGAAGATGCTCTCGTAGTTGGGCGACTTCGTCTTCTCGATGGGATCCGCCAGCAGCATGGCCTTTCCACCTGCTCTTACGAAGGCCTTCACGTACCCGGCTGCCTCGGGAAGCAGGTCCTTCTCGGGACCCGCCACGACCAGCATGGTGCAATCCTCGGGGACCCTCTGCTGCTGGAGTAGAACCACCTTCTTGACCTCGTACTGACTCTTGGTCATGGCCTTCTGGACTCCCGAATAGCCGCGCTCGGATGGGTCGTCGAAGTCGCGTTCCCCTTCGCCCGAGGCGAAGCAGATGGTCTTCTTCACGTTGCGGCTGAGCTTGAGGATCGCGTTTGTGATGTCCTGTTCGTTGTCCAAGAGAACCTTCTCGCGGCGGTCGCCGAGAGCCACGACGATGGTGGGGAGCTGGGTCACCTCGAGCGCGCGAGTCCTGCCTGGCGCCTTCATCGGATCCACGTACTCGATCCTGACTCGAGGCGAGGCGGCCTGAAACTCACGCAACAGGTCCTTGGCCGTGGTCACGGAGGCAGCGTTTCGCTGCACATAGGTCAGGCTGAGGTCTCCGTTGAGTCCGCCGAGAATCTTCCGGGTCTGTTCGGAGAGGGAGAAGCGCTGTTCCTTCGAGACGTCCAGGCGCTTGGGGTACCGATTGGCCATCCAGTTCACCCCGCCCAGAATCGCGGCCACGAGGATCACGTAGACGAGGCTGTTGGATCCGTACTTGAGTCGGCGCGTGCCCAAAGATCTCACGGCGGTGGGGATCCGAGCGGCGATTCCGATGGCGATCAGACCCAGGCCGGCCCAGGTCAGCCATGCTGCCTTGACGCCTCCGGGCAGGGCAAGACCCGCGCGTTCGAACCAGGCGTTGCCGAACAGAACCATGAATCCGAGAACGGAGAGAAAATCGGTGGGTCTCATCTGGTTACTCCCTCCACCGGCGGCTCTCGACGGACTGTTGGGTGAGGAACAGCCCGAAGCCGATGAATGAAAGATAGAAGATGATGTCCTTCGAATCGAGGACGCCTTTGACCATGTCGTCCATGTGATTGGTGACGCCCAGGTAGGCGAGGACCTTGACCGGATCGGAAGACATCGGATTGTCCAGCCACGACAGCGTCCAGATGGCCAGGAAAAGGCAGAAGGAGAGGATTCCGGCCACGATCTGGTTCTTGGTCAAGGTCGAGAGGAAGGCCCCGAGAGCGATGAAGCACGAACCCATCAGGAGCAGGGCGAGAGCGCCGGTGAGCACCGGTTTCCACTCGGGTCGCGGATCGGCGTAGTAGAAGATGACCGCGAAATTCAGCAAGGACGTGGCGATCATGAGCGCGTAGACGCTCACCGCTCCGAAGAACTTGCCGAGGACGATCTGCCAGTCGGTGATGGGGGAGGTGGCGAGCAGCTCCCAGGTGCCCTGTCGCTGCTCTTCCGCGAAAAGGCGCATGGTCAGCATGGGGGCCACGAACAAGGCCACCACCGCCATATTCATCAGTGTGGGTCTGAAGATCCATTCGTTGATGTTCGGTTTGGGCGGGCCACCCATGCCGCCGCCTGGGTTCATGGACGCTTCCAGGAAGTAGGTCAGCGCGAATTGGAAGAACACCGCGAACAAGACATTCCAGGTGAACAGCGCCGTGTACGCGATGGGCGAGCGGAAGTAATGTTGCCACTCCTTCCGGACGATGGCGCCGATGTTGGTGAACGTCGACATCAATTTGTCTCCTTTGGTCCGGCGTTTTCAACTGGCGATGGTGGGTCGGGCGGCGGATCCGCGCTTGGTTGGGGCTCGCTGGGCACGATCGGCGTGAAAATCGCGGCTGGCGCCACCTCGGAGATCGCGACGGAGTCCTTGGTCGTGAGTTCGAGGAAAACGTCTTCTAGACTGAGCGAAACCTGGGTGAGAGACAGAAGGTCGATCTGGGCTCCGATGATGGCCCGGGCCGTGGCCGCGCGGATGTCGACGCCCTCTTCGGCCTGCAGTTCGAGGACGGTGTGGCCCGAGTTGTTTCCGCGCGGATTCACGGTCACGATGCCTTCCACCTCGCGCAGCGCGTCGAAAGCCACGCGGATGTCGGCCCTGACCTCCAGCCGCACCGCGCCCTTGCTCGAAAGTCGAGCGGTGAGATTCTCCGGCGTGTCCTCGGCCACCACCCGGCCCTTGCTGATGATTACGACGCGCTGGCACGTCATCGATACCTCGGGAAGGATGTGGGTGGAAAGAATGATGGTGTGGTCGCCCCCGAGGCTCTTGATCAGCTCCCGGGTCTCGATGATCTGCTTCGGGTCAAGGCCGGCCGTGGGCTCGTCGAGGATAAGAACGGGGGGGTCGGCCAGGATGGCCTGGGCGATGCCCACGCGCTGGCGGTAACCCTTGGAGAGTCTCCCGATGATTTTGCTCCGGACCTCCCCGAGACGCGCTTTTTCGATGGCTCGGTCGATTTTCGACTTTCGATCAGCCGACTTGACGCCCTTGATCCGCGCGCAGAAGTCGAGAAAGGACGTGACGTCGAGGTCAGGATAGACGGGGGGACTTTCCGGCAGGTACCCCACACTCCGCTTGGCCTGCAGCGGGGACTTGAAGACGTCGTACCCCGCCACGGTGGCCCGACCGGAGGTGGCGGGCATGAACCCGGTCAGAATGCGCATGGTGGTTGTCTTGCCCGCGCCGTTCGGGCCCAGAAAGCCGAGGATTTCCCCCCGGCCCACGGTGAACGAAACTCCGGAGACGGCGTCAAACCGGCCGTAGCTCTTCCTCAGATCCGCGACTTCAATCATGCGTGAGAATCCTTCTCGAAAGTTTTTGCAGAGTTGTTGCTGAGGCGTCACAGGTTTGAGCCTCAAGCGTCCTCACGCTACGCACGGTCTGCGAGGAACCGTTATGGTAACAAACAACGTCATGAGACATCTTCAGCGCATTGGACGAGCCTTGGGGCGTTCCGGTTGGAACCCTTTCGCCCCGGCTCTTTGCGCCTCCCTGATCATGGCCTTTTCCGCCGTCTCTTGCGCCACCCCGGATCCGAAGGCGCTCTTGCGGGTCAGCGACGTGGAGACCTATTGGATCCTCGATCCTTCGCGGACCGACAAGCGTTTTCTCGCTCCGGTCGTCCGTTTTCAGGTGGAGAACATCTCTCAAGAAACGCTCCTGGCCGTGGATGCCACCGCCTCATTCCATCGCGAGACGATCAAGGATCCGTGGGGATCGGGATTTTTCAGACTCACCGAGGGACGCAAGGCGGTGGCTCCGGGCGCCAAAGTGCTGGTGACGATGAGTTCGGATGCCCGCTACACCCTGGAGGGGGCGCCCGAGACAGCCTTCCAGAACTCGAGCTTCAAGTCCGTGGACGTGAAATTCTTCCTCAAAGTTGGGCGATCCACGTGGGCCGACTTCGGGACAGCGCCCGTGGAGAATGTCCTCGGCTCCAAGGAAGCCCGGCAGGTCATCAACCATCCCCAATAGCGGAACGACCTCGCATCAAGAAAAAGATCGTTCGTGGACCACCCTCGACCCCGACCAGTTCGCCTGGCAGCTCGACGCCTTCATCCTCGGCTATCACCATTCCGCCCGGTTGTTTCGCTCGAAAGATGCGGAGACGCGAGCCCGCGGCGCGTTCGAGTCTTTGATCCGCGCTTCGCGCGCCTGAGGAGTTCCCTGAAGCATGAACGCACGCATTCCCTCCGAGAAAGAAAAACGCACGACCGGTCGGTCTAATGGTGATCCATCCAGTCGAGGCACGACATCGATGGCCATGATCGGGGCGATGGTCCGGGGCGTGGATCTCCTCTCGCCAAGGCTCGGCGCGCGCGTGGCCGCGCGGCTCTTCTTGACCCCGCGCCGTGCTCGACTCCCGGAGAGGGAGAGCGAGTGGTTGACCCGCGCTCGACCGGAGACATTTGCCGCGGGCCGCTTTCGCCTCGCCGGCCACCGATGGGGCGGAGCGGGTGAACCGGTCCTGCTCGTCCACGGCTGGGAGGGGCGTGGGTCTCAGCTCGGCGGCCTGGCTCTGGCCCTGGTGAATGTGGGATTCCAGCCCATCACGATCGATCTACCTGCCCACGGCTCCAGCAGGGGAGCGCAGACCAATCTGCTCGAATTTGCCGAGGTGGTGAGCGCGATGGTGAAACAACTGGGAGGGGTGGCCGGAATCGTGGCCCACTCGTTCGGCGCGGCTGGGACGACGGTGGCGCTGCGCGAGCCAATCTCGGTCGGGCGTCTCGTCTACCTGGCGCCTTGTGAAGACTTCGATCACTTCCCCAGGGTCTTCAGCCACTGGCTCGGCCTTCCCGCTCACCTGAGCGACCGCATGCGGCATTCCGTCGAACGCCGTCTGGGCACCACGATGGCGGCGCTCCGCGGAAAGCTCCTTGCCCCGGAGATGCGCGCTCCCCTCCTCGTTGTTCACGACGAGGACGACAAAGAGGTCCCCTGGCAAGACGGCAAAACCTACTCCGAGGCCTGGCCCGACTCGCGCCTGCTCACCACCCGCGGTCTCGGCCATCGCCGGATCCTGCGCGAGGCCTCCGTGCTGGCTTCGGTCGCCGATTTCTTTCAGAAAAGAATTGCGTCCATCACCTCTAGTTCGATCTGATCGAAGTGAAAGTGGTCGAAGCGAAAGTCCCCAGTCCCTGCCACAGAGGCTAGCCGAACGCTCCTATCTTGAGTCCGATCAAGCCCGTGAGTTCCAGAATCAGGCCGTGCGCCGTCTCAATGGGGTCGAAGATCTGCGCGTGTTCCTGCGCATAGCCCGTCGTCGCGGATCGATAGGTGGCGTCCTCGCCATAGGACTCGTCGTCGAGCCGCTGCGTGGCCACCGGGAAGATGGTCCGCAGCTCACCGATCGCGTCCTTGATCTCAAGCCGCAACAATCGCTCGACCAGTTCGTCCAAAGAGATGTCCAGCCGGGAGGAGAAACGGGGCACTTCCATGGCCTTCAAGAACACGAATTGGATGAGCGCGAGGCGCGCCGTGTGCAGAGGGCCGACTTCCGCCCTCTCCTCTCCCAATGCCGCGGCCAGGTCCGGACGGGAGAGCGCGTCCTCGAGCAGGGCTGCGTCGCGACGCAGGGTGCGGACCAAAGAGGTGATCGCGGAGTGATCGAACAGATGTTCCAGCACTTTGGAAAGGCGTCGCGCCCGATCGCGCACGGCCTCATCGGTCACCCGTCCCGAAAGATCCAGCCAGTATCCCGGGGTCAGCAAGCGCACATAGGCATCCAGGGTCCCGATATCCGAGCGCGCGCGGCCGCCCATCACCAGTGAGACGATCCGCCGCAGCCGCCGCGATCCGGCCAGAATCTCCGCGAACCGGTCGGGAGACTGATCGATGGCGAGCCCGAGACCCGCCACGGAATTCGCCAGATACCCGAGACCTTGCAACATGGCATTGTGTGGAATGGCGCGCATTTGCCCGACACTCTCCAGCCGCCCGGTCTTGCCGCTCCCTCCCTGCCGTTTCACCGCGCGCGAACCGGTCGGGTACAGGAAGTTCCCTACCATGGAATCCAGGAGCCGCACATAGCCTGGATGGGCGGCCATGTCGTCCTGATACTCCTTGAGGGTGAGGAAGAAGTCGAGAGACCAGCCGCTATCGTCGTACAGGGCGTCTGGTTCCGCCCCGATCTCGCCGATGCGGACCTCGAGAAAATCGGTCAGCGCGGCCTGAGCGGACGCCGGACTCACGAACCACAGAAAGCCATCGCCCCCCTGAAAGCTCACTTCATGTTTATGGGGCGCAGAAAGTCCGGACAACATCGCCCGCACTCGCTCAGGATGCACATAGAGAAAGCGGTCGAAGAGACTTCGGGGATGGGCGCCCCGGCCGATGGATTCGCCGTGAGTGTCGAAAAACAGCAGTTGAATGTGGCCCAGGTCGCGGGCTTTCCAAAGGCGGATGAGGCGCAGCTTGAATCGTTCAATAGCCAGAGTGGCCGCGGGCTGGCCAATGTAGCGGCCGGAATCAGAAAATCCGAGTTGGACGCAAAATCGACCCTGCGCCTGCACGTAGGCACGAAAGTGCGGGTTGTCCAGCAGTTCCGCGATGACTCGATCGCCCCGCTGAAGTCCCACCGCAGTTTCGAAGAGCGGCGAAATCTCAACATGCTTGTCGACCCCGAAAAGCCGCGCGTAGTAAAGCGCGGTTAGAAGCGTGAAGGGCGTGTCCGATTCCGCGACTAGGACCCGAATGGGCGTGCGGTCGTCGAAATGCTTCTCGAACTGGGCGGCCAGCATGAACAGCCGCTTGGCCGTGGTCTGCTCGCGCGCCAAAGTGCCGTAGTGCACATTGACCGGCGTCACTCCGTCCAGCAATTCCGAGATTGCGGCGAGGTAATGACGGCGCGAGGCGCTCCGGTCCGGCGAGCGATCCCGTCCGATCTGCGGCCGGATCGCGTTGTGCAACTGCACCGCGTTCAGACGGAAGTGGATGTGGGACAGTCCCAGTCCGAGGGATTTCCATTCGGCCCGGAACGCGCTGATCTGAAGGAGACGCTGCTCGTCGAGGTCCATCGACATCAGGTCGGCGAGAGCCTGATCGATGCGCAGCATCGCCGCTTCCTTGTCGGCGCGCCTGGTCACGGCCAGCCGGTTGAGCCGCCCGAGATTCTCAAGCCCGTCGCCCTGATCCAGCGCCTGCATCCCAAGCTTGAAGCAGTCTGAAAACGTCGCGAGCCCCTGGGAGATATCCGCCAGTATCTTGTCCGCCTTCGCCGATCCGCCTTCGCCGATCTCGCGGAGGAACTCATCCAGGACCGCGATGCCGGCAAGCGCCGTGCGATAGCGGAACATCACGCTCCTGGACCAACCGATATCGGTACGACCGTCCAGATCGAAACCGACCCAGCTGGCCACGGTCAGGAAGTTCGGCGAAAGCGACCGCCATTCATCCGGATACAGGCGCCTCGCGACCTCGAGGCCGATCGCGTGGATGCGCCTTATGGCCAGCCGAATGTGGCGCACCGCCACCTCTGATTGAACCAGTTCCTCATCCAGCGTGGGCGAGCGCTCCGGGCGAACGCGGAAAGCGGTGGCGTCGGTCGCAGGTGGTGCTTCGGCTTCACCGTCGCTCACTCGCGCCCGGAGCATCGCGTGGATGGCCTCGCGCGCGTCTTCGGAAAGGGAGAAGGTCGGATGGGCGGTGATCACAAAGCCGGCCATCTGAGTTTCGGCCTGTTTGGCGAACTGCTCGAAAGGCAAGAGCTTTCCGTCCGGTTTCGCCAGCCGCTCGATGAGCGTCCTCACCCGCGCGTCGTTCTCGGATACGTTCCAACTGTGGACCTGCCCCGCGATCTTGGCCACTCGATCGGCGAGGCACAAACTGGCCTCGGCCCTCAGCCTCTGGTGAAGGTCCTCGAGCGTTGTCTCGCCCGCGAGCAACGAGAGGGCGGTATTCGCCGCCCGCTCAAGGACGGCCTCATGCTCGATCGTCTTCATCTTGCGGTTGTCTCGATTCAACTCTCCGCTCGCGCGCAACAAGGCCGAGGCTGTGGATCATAGGTCGGCCCGCCGTGGCTCGCTCTCTCACCAAAGGCCCTGGGACCTGCGCCAGGGCGGCTCGGATTGCTGTCCGACGCCGGACGGTGATTCGGCCTTAACCTGGAGACCCGGCGCGACACCGTTTCTGCCTTGGGCTATCGTGGGTCCGAACCCAGTTTTCAGGAGGTGCTCATGGCCCAGCAGACAATCACTCGGATCGGTGTTCTCTCTCTCGCGAAAATGCTCGCGGTTCTATACGCTTTCCTGGGCCTTCTCCTCGGAGGAATCCTGAGCCTCTTCTCCGTGATGGGGGCTGCGCTCGGAGCGGCATCGGGCGGAGACTCAGGCGGCGTCGTGGCCATGCTGTTTGGGGTGGGCGCGGTGATCGTCCTGCCGATCGTCTACGGATGCATCGGTTTCATCGGCGGTCTTATCCTGGCGCCGGTATACAACCTGGTGGCCAACGTCATGGGTGGGCTCGAGATCGAAATGTCGTAGGACCAGGCTTCGCCGTCACCTGCGGAACGAAAAAACGACGTCACTCCGCCCGCAGGGCAGAGGCGGGAGCCACCTTTGCAGCCCTCCGCGCCGGGAGGTAGGCCGCGATGAGCCCGGCGATCGAGAGAGTGAACGCGGCCAGCGCGAACGACATCATGTCGCGCGGCTCGACACCGAAGAGGAGCGTAGCGATGAGTCGTCCCTCGAATGGCTGAGGAACGGCCACGCGAGTTGATAGATTAGTGGGTTAGGGGAAAGGCGCAAACTCTGCAGCGCCAGGGTTCCCCACTGGAATAGGTCATGAACACAAGCGCTCCTGAACGTCCTCCCCCAACCCGGCTCGCAGTGGGCGACAGCGCGCCCGATCTGAACCTCCCGGACCATGCGGGGCATGCCGTCGCCTTGGCATCGCTCTGGAAGCTGCGACCACGCGTGCTCTTGTTCGTCCGACACTTCGGCTGACCGATGTGTCGCGAGCACGTGGTCGACGTGCGAAATGAATACCAACGATTCCTCGACGCCAACGCCGATGTCGCGCTCATCACGATGGGAACGGTCGAGGAAGTCGCCGCGTTCCGCAGTCGAAACCAGCTGCCGTTCCTTTGTCTCGCTGATCCGCAACGGATCTCCTATCGAGCGTATGACGTACCACGGGGAAGGGTCTCACAAGTAGCTGGCCCGGTCGTGTGGGCGGGTGGACTCAAAGCGACGCTACGCGCGGGAGTCGGAACGCCGGTAGGCGATCTCTTTCAACTGCATGGGTCATTCATTGTCGATAGCCAGGGGATCATTCGCTTTGTCCATACGCCGAAGCACTCAGCGGATCAGTCGACCAATGAGGAGTTACTTGAGCGCTTGAAGAATCTGGACGACGGAATGACCGGCGATCGCGTGGAGGAACGGCCCCGACGCTGGTGAACGCCGACCACGGTGTGCCCGCCTGGCCCGGCGGATTCGGGAATCGAGGGGCGGGTCACCGTGCTAGCTTGATGTTTCGCATGCCCGCTCCTTCCCCCTGGTTCGCCGCCCAGCGTGTTTTTACTCTGGCGCTTACTCTGGTGCTCTGGGCCTGTGGAGGCTCTTCGCCTTCCCCCGCGTCTCCCGACGCAACTCCCACCGCTTCGGCCTCTTGTCCCGCGGGCTCCGTTGTTCAGGGGACGCCTAACCTCATCGCCGCGCGCGTGGCTGCGGGACTGAGTTCTCCCTTGGACCTCCAGGCGGTCGCCGGCGACCGCGCGAGACTGTTCGTGGTAGAGCAGCCTGGGCGCATTCGGATAATCCGCGGCGTCGCTCTGTTGAGCGCTCCGTTTCTCGACGTCTCCGCGCGCATCACCGCAGGAGGCGAACGCGGCCTGCTCGGGCTGGCCCTGCATCCGCAATTCAGCGCCAACGGCCGCCTGTTTGTGAACTACACCGACCGAACCGGAGACACCCACGTCTCGGAGTTCAGGGCGCTCGCGTCGGCCGGCGACACCGCCGATCCAGCGAGCGAGCGGGAGGTGCTCTTCGTCCGGCAGCCATTCAGCAACCACAACGGTGGTGGCCTGACGTTTGGAACGGATGGCTTCCTCTACATCGGCCTCGGCGACGGAGGTTCGGGCGGTGACCCCCTTGGCAACGCCCAGAACCTCGGGACCCGATTGGGGAAAATGCTGCGCATCGATGTCAATGGGGCGCTGCCCTTTGCCGTGCCCTCCGACAATCCATTCGTCGGTCGAAGTGGGGCGCTCCCCGAAATCTGGGCCTATGGCCTGCGCAATCCGTGGCGTTTCTCCGTCGATCGGGGGACCGGAGACCTCTATATCGGCGACGTCGGTCAGGGCGCGCTGGAAGAGATCGATGTGGGTCTCGCCTCGCGTGGCGGCGGCGAGAACTACGGCTGGAACAGCATGGAAGGCACACGCTGCTTCAGCCCCTCGAGCGGGTGCAACATGTCGGGGCTGACTCTTCCAGTCGCGGAGTATGGTCGCAGTGATGGCTTCTCGGTCACTGGCGGCGTCGTCTATCGCGGTTGCCGGATGCCAGGCTACGCCGGGCACTACTTCTACGCCGACTACGGGTCGGGTGTCATACGATCGTTTCGTTTCGACGCGGGTCGTGCGGCCGAGGCCCGGGATTGGACCACAGCCTTGAGCGGTCCTGGCCGAGTGATTCGAAATCCGAGTTCGTTCGGCGTCGACGCGGATGGGGAGATGTACATAGTGGACTACGATGGTGAGGTCTACAGAATCGACCCAGTGGGCTGAGAGGGCCGACGATTCGAGAGCGTGTGGTGCAAGGAGCGCTGAAGCAGATACTGGAACCGATCTTTGAGGCGGATTTTCAAAGCGCGTCTTACGGGTACAGGCCGCGACGGACAACGATACCGGCGGCGAACCGGGTGTCCGATGGGATTGTGTATGGCAAGACGTTGGTCCTGGATCTGGACCTATCGAGCTTCTTCGACAACGTGAGGCATGACCTCGTGTTGGCGCAAGTGGCGAAGGCCGTGACACAAGCCAGCTGTCCCGCTGACGCGCAGCGCGGGTTCCGCGGGTCTGCGGCTCAACCTTGCGGAACTGCAAGCCATCTCAGCGAGAGGCAGGAAAAACCCGCGTCGAGCAACGCAATCTGGGAGCTCGGAAGAGGCGTTACCCGGTAACCCGCAGAACTGAGCCGATCCGCGGTGCGGGGGAAGTCCGTGCCCACCAGTACCCGGTCGTTGACCCGAAGAGCGTTGGCGGCGGCCTCCTCGCCGGAAGGCGTGAGAACCACGCGATAGCCCTTGAACACTCCGGATGCCGCCAGCCTTTCGGTGGAGAGGATCGTTTCCTCGTCGAGGAGTGAGCAGTCGGTCTTGAAATGAAGCACGTCTTCGGGAGTGGTCACGATGGCGGTCTTTCGGCCCAGTTGCTCCAGCAGATCCCTGACCGCCAATGCGCCCGCCTCGTTGGTCCGGGCGGACAAACCGATAATGACCGTCCGCGAGGTCGAGAGCACGTCACCGCCCTCCACGAAGCCATCGGTGAGGTCCAGCACCTGAGCGAAGTGGCGCCGCAGGACCGGGGCCATCGCCACCGCTTCACCGAGGCGGGTGACGGCCCCGGGCCGGAGGACGATCGCCCCTTCAGGGAAGACGAGGGCCGTGTCTTCGACGAACACCGAGTCCGGAAACTCCTCGAGGACGGGCAGTGTCTCCACGTCGACGCCTGCCTCGGCGAACGCCTTCACACAATTGTCCAATTCACGCTGAACGCCCTCCCGGGTGGGCGCGCCCCGGTCCACCGCCCGCAGGCCGCCGACCACCGAGGCTCCGGGAGTTCGCACCAGGGCACGGTTGAACTCATAGATGGGAGGCATGGTTGGACCTCGGTTTCTAGCGTGGGGACGCGCAGGCCAGGAAGACTCCGCAAGGCAGGAAACCTGCGCCGAGGTGAGCGAGTTCGTAATCGCTGAGGGCCGCGACCTCCCGTAATTCGTCCTGGCTGAACGCATGCTCGTAACCGTAGATGCCGACCTGGTCGCCTCGGGAGACGGGCTGCGCTCCCGGAAGGAGCGCGAAGAGAGACCGCGCGCGCCCGCGCACCCGGGACATAGGGATGCGCTCCAGATAGAACGTCGCCAGGACGGGTCCGGTCGGACAGATGGCGCGACAGGCCTTGAGCAGGCGCACGCGCGTCTCAAGCGTGCGGAGATGAGTGAAGCTGTTGAGGCCGAGCAGCACCGCGGCGAAAGGGGCGGTGGCGAGGATGTCGGTGAGACTACCCGGGCCGGCCGATCCGAGGACCGCGTTCATGAAATCCCAGTAGCTCGCGAGCGCAACCGGACCGTCGATGCCCCGCCGCCTCAGGCTGTCCCTCATCTCGGCAAGGAGCGGCGCCGCCGGGTCGAATGCCGCGACCTGATATCCCGCCGCCGCCAGGGCGAGCACTTCACGTCCCGCTCCCGCCGCAGGCACCAGCACACGACCGGGTGGGGGTGGCAGCCAGCGAGCGACCAGCGCCTGTTCGTCTTCGACGAAGCCGCGCGCGTTGTTGGCTCCGCTGTAGAAGCCCTCCGCGGCCTCGTAGCGCTCCACCACCAGGGAGGACCATTGTCCTTCGCGCAGCCGGGAGAGAGCGAATTCATCGCGTGCGATGGCAAATCCGCCGTAGACGCGGTCGACCATGGCCAGGGCGCGCAGCCACCACGGCCCGGCCGGACCCGGGCGACGCAGGCCGATGGGGCGCTCCAGCCCCTCAGCCATGGATACGACCTTCTCCTCGACGGACCTCGCGCGAACGCGGGAAGAGGCCGTTCCTTTCGATGCCGCGCTGGTCCACGGCCCCCATGTTA
>JAENWE010000254.1 GCA_016650185.1 Vicinamibacteria bacterium
GGCACGGGCTCGGGCTCGGGCTCGGGAAGACCGGCCCACATCAGGCTCGTTCTCCCGAGGCCCGAGGCCCGAGGCCCGATATAGTGCTGCGTATGAGCCACTGGCCCGCTCTCCCGCTCGAGCCCTGGTGGGACACGCAGCGCACTCTGCACCGCTGGACGCAGATCGTCGGCAAGATCCGTCTGGCCCTCACGCCGACGATCAATCACTGGTGGAACGTGCCGCTCTACGTCAGCGCGCGCGGGCTCACCACGTCGGAGATTCCCTACGGCGACCGCTGGTTCGACATGGAGTTCGACTTCATCGCCCACGTGCTGCGGATCCGCGTGAGCAGCGGCGCGGAGCACGACATCCCGCTGGGACCGCGCAGCGTGGCCGACCTGTACCGCGAGATCTTCAGCGTGCTCGAGGTGGCCGGCATCGAGTGCGTCATCTGGCCCACGCCCGTCGAGATCCCCGAGGACGCGTTCCCGCTCGACCGCGACGAGCACCATCGCGCATACGACCGCGACGCCGTCGAGCGCTTCTGGCGGATCCTGGCGCTCACGCACGAAGTGTTCACGAAGTTCCGGGCGCGCTTCACCGGGAAGTGCAGCCCGGTGCACTTCTTCTGGGGCAGCTTCGATCTGGCCGTGACGCGGTTCTCCGGCCGGCCCGCGCCGCGGCGCGAAGGCGCGGACGCCATGACGCGCGAGGCGTATTCACACGAGGTGAGCAGCGTCGGCTTCTGGCCCGGCGACAGCCGGCTGCCCCGTCCTTCGTTCTACAGCTACGCCGCGCCGGAGCCGCAGGGATTCCGCGAAGCGGTGGTGCGCCCCGCCCAGACCTCCTACCTTCCGGCTCTGGGCGGGTTTTACCTCGCCTACGATGAAGTGCGCCGCGCCCCAGATCCGGAAGCGATGCTGCTCGACTACTGCCAGACGACATACGAGGCCGCGGCGAACGCCGGCCGGTGGGACCGCGCCGCGCTGGAGAGGAGTGCCTAGTGGCCGATTCCTGCGAACACCTCCCCACCACCGATGACGCCGCCCCCCGCACCCCGGACGGCTGCGAGGAGTGTCTGCAGTCGGGCGATTCCTGGGTGCACCTCCGCCGCTGCCTGCGCTGCGGACACGTCGGCTGCTGCGACTCGTCGAAGAACAAGCACGCCACCAAGCACTACCACCGGAGCAAACATCCGGTGATCCAGTCCTTCCAGCCCGGCGAGGCGTGGAAGTGGTGTTACGTCGACGAGATCGGAATCGAGTGACATCGGTCCACGCTGACAGGCTGGCCCGGCCTGTAGACCCCGACCGCGACCACATCCTCGGCAGTCCTCTGACCGAGCATGCGGGCGTCGCCCTCAAGGACTTTCTGGGAGCGTAAGCGAAACGAGGGCGGTACGCCAGTGCATTTGCGCGACCGGGGAGCGGCGTTGGGCGTCCGGCCGGCGCACTCCAGGAGCAGGCGGGTGCGCCGGACGCCCCTCCGAGGGGCTGCGGACGAGCCCAAACCCCGTAGTGCGCGAGGCTCCGCAACCGCGGCGGAATTCCGGGCTTCCCGTCCGCTTGCTACGCTGCCTCGTGGTCTGTCCTGTCGTCTCCGCCTTCGCCCTGGTCACCGAGCGCCTGTCGCCTTAGGACCTGGCTCTTCCAGTAGGGTGGAGCGCGGGGCGGCGAGCGTCCCGGCGCTTCGGTCAGCTCGCCCGCCGCTGCGAGATAGCGTGCGATGCTCGCGGGATTCTTCACCACCGCGAGCAGCCTCATCCGCCCCTGGCAGCTGGGGCAAGTGAGCACGTCCAGCGAAAATGTACGTTGCAAAAGTTCAGCCCACGGGCGGTAGCCGCTTTTGCGCACCCTCTTTTCGGGCTCGTGCCCCGAGGGCAGGCTTCGCGCACATCCTCCGCGGTCGAAGGCAGAGGCGGCGCCAGTCGCGAGCGCCACGGGCTCGCTGCGGCGAGGACCCCGGCATAATGGATTGTGTGAAAGCGTGGCAGCGGCACGCTGGTGGCAAGCCGGCACAGGAGTGAGAGGGGGTCCATATCGACCGCGACCGTGCCATCAGCGTAGGCCTTCTTGAGGGTGATGCGCACAAGGCCGTTGGGCTGCTGCTCCACTCGCTCCTGCGCGATCGGAGGGCGGAGGACATAGCGCAGTAACGCCTCCCGTCCCTCGGCATCAAGCCCGCCTGCGCGGGTGGCCGCGTGCAGCGTGAAGCCATCGAGTGATGCGCACAGCGGCTTGTCGTAGGCGAGTGCCCGGGGCCTGAGGGGCTGAAGTCCAGCCGACCATTGCGGCCCGGCGGGAGGCGACTGGCCGGAGACCGCGGAGGTGGCGAGGTTGCACTCTGGATCGCCCTCGCCACTCAGGTCGAGGTCATCCTCTCTGGTCCCCAGAACGCCGCGGCGCTCAAGGTACCTCTCGATCCTCCGGACCGCATGCTCCAGCACCTCGCCCACCTCGCTGGTCTTGAGATGTCCGAGGCCTGAAAAGGCGAGCTCGTTTCCCTGCTCAGACCAAGCGCCGTCCAGAGCGATCGTGTGGAGATGAGGATTGAGCCGCATATCGGAGGAGGCCCTCTGCACCGCGGTGACTGCGCCGGTCTTCGCACCCATGGCGCCCTCCTGGGCCGCTCGACGGACGTAGAACGCCTGCACAGTGTCCACGAAGATCTGGGTGAGGCGGCCGAGCAGTTCACCGTCCTGCGCGAGCCTTGGCCTCCATGGGAACGGGAAGGTCAGCACCCACTGGCGAAGCGGGGTTGAAGGCGGCAGCACGCGCTCGATCAGGTTTGCGGCTGTGGCACACATGCGCCGGCCCATGCACGACGGGCAAAACCCGCGCCCCTTACAACTGAAGGCCACGAGTCGAGTTTCGCTGCACGCGCGGCACTTCAGGCGGGCAAAGCCGCGGCAGAGAAGCCCGCAATCGAGGTAGGCGAGGAGTTCCTTCCGGGCGTGCCTGGGGATCCGCACGGCAAGCGCCCCGTCGTCGATGGCGCCGAGCAGGGTCTCGATGTTGTCTCGGACCACCTCGTAGAGCACCGTGGCCTCGGGTCGATGGCGCCGATAGACGCGGGGTGCGGTGCCGGGTCGTGGGGCGAGAACGGCCGTGCCCGGCCACGATGCGGGTTGCGGGCACGCGGCCCCGACCTGACCCTCCGGCATGCGGACTCCCCGACGTTCGAGGGAGAGGCCGCGAGCGTAGTCCTGGCTTGTGCCGTTTCGGGTCCACTCATCGGGGGGGAGCTGTCTTACGGGGCTACGGCTCGATCACCAGGCCCGACGGGTCCTCGAACTGCGCTGGAGATGTACCTGATCTTCGGCCTGAGCCGGCCCGATGTCTGGCCCGTCCTGGACTTTGGCGTCCGAAAGGGGCTGGGTCTCACGTTCAAAAAGCGCGCGGTTCTGACCCCGAAACAGGCCCAGCCCTTCGCCCGCAGGTTTTCGCCTTACGGATCAGTGGCGGCGTGGTACTTCTGGCGCGCTTGCGAGTCGTAGGCCGCGCTCCGCCGGAAGTGCCGCTCCCTGCTTTGAGTACCCGACCACGCTGATCATCCGTCCGGCGCTCTTGCCGTCGCGCCGATATGAGAAGAAGAGGTCCTTACGGCACCGGGTGCAGAAGTCGAGGCCGTCGATGTTGGCGGGGGCCAGGCCCGCCTCCTGGAGCTGGGCCCGGTTCGCCGCGACCACATCGAGATGCTTGCGGCCGGCCGTCCCCGGAAC
>JAENWE010000255.1 GCA_016650185.1 Vicinamibacteria bacterium
GCCATTACCTTTGAACCTCGCTGATCAATCCGTAGGCCTTCAACTGGCCAATGAACTCGGCGACTTCGGCCTGCGCCTGGTCGACGGGCACGTCGAACTCTTGAAGAACGGCGTCAATCAACTCCTGAACTCCTTTGGTTCCGTCCGCACAACTCCAGATGAACTGACCCACCTCAGACAGGGCGAACATCTCGACGGTGTTGGCGAGCGCCCCTCTCACCGGGAGCAGGAAGGTCTCGTCGGCGACCTTCCGTTCGATCAGGTCGGGCGTGCGCTCGAGGCGTGGGGACGTCATATCAGAGGGTAGCACGAAGTGGTCGATGGGCCGCCCTCAGCGCACCCGCATGGCGGGATCGCCCAAGAGGTTGTAGATGGAGAGCATGTACAGAGGCAAGTCCTGCGCCTTGTAGGCCCGGCGCGCCGCGCTGATGGCGTCGCCGATGCGGAGCGTTTTCTTCCTGGCCAGCGCCTCATGGAGGCCGATCGCGAGAGGCGTCGCCAGTTCGTTTTCGGACATGCCGCTCGGCGCAAACAGAGCCACGAGGCCTCCGCTCTCCTGGCGCACCAGTTCCTCGCCCAGCGTCGAATACCCGGGCAACGAGGAGTTGCCCACGAGGCAGGTCAGGGCGAACATCATGGAAGGCCTCTCGCGGTTGATCAGAGCGGGCGCGTCGGCGGTGGCCAGGATCGCCTCATTGGCCAGTTGATCGAATCCGCCATGGCCGAAGTAGTTCACGAGGCCCGTTCCCTGATTGATTCCCTCGATGAGGCTCAAGCGGGTCTGATAGGCGCCGTCGACCGGGATGGACGCGCGGAGGAGTGAAGAGCCGGCAGGGATCACTCCCGCCACCGTTTCGCTGCTTTGAAGGAAGTTGCCGCCGCCATCGGTCTCGCCTGCCACCAGGAGAGTGTCGCGCAGCCAGGGCTCGTCCAGCGCCAGGGCGGTTTCCCGGGCCTCGATTTTTCGAATGGCCTCCGCCAGTTCGGCCGTGGTGGCGACCGGCAACCGGCCGATCGCGATCTCGGTGCTTGAGGTCCCCGTCCGCTCCACGAACCAGGCGTCCGCGGGGAACAGGCCATCGGGCGTGTTCGCCATCATCGGCGGGATCAGGTTCGAGCCGAAGCCCTCGACATTCTTGTAGTCGTACGATCCGTCTCCGGCCAGGACCACATAGCGCGGGGCCGTCCGCCACTTCGTCCGGGCGTAGGTCAGGAACGCCTTGACCGCGTGCGGACTGGGGCTGCCGAAATTGAATTCGTCGTAGATGTCTTCGATATCCACGACCATCGAGGACAGGTCGCTCCGATAGTCGGCCAGGCCCTGGGCGGTTTCCTTGAGGGCTTCGGTGGTGATCACCACATACTCGGCCTCGTTCCCGGGCTGCCGAAGGGCGGAAGGTGTGTCGGGCAGGATGCGCGCGACCGGGGCCAGACCGTCCGGCGCCAGCGCGTAGTAGACCGCTTTCGGGTCCAGGGAAGCGGCAACGACGCCGTAGGTACCGTCCGCGGTCTGAACCACCGGGGCCTGAACGAACACCGGGTGGTTCTTGTTCGTGACGTCGAAGAGAGTGATATCAGGCCGGGTGAAGCCCGAGATCAGGACGGCCGAGTTGAAGGCGGCTGAGACCTCGGCCTTGTTGCCGTGGGCGCGGTAGCGGCTGGTGTAGGTCACGTCGAATGAGTCGACGTAGAACAGGCTGTACTCCGCGCCGGTGTCGGTGAGGCCGTCGATGGTGAGAATGTTCTCTCCATCCTCGAGGAGGCTGCCATCGAAATCCACCGTCGTCACCAGCTCATTCGTGCCGTCCCAGATCGCTTCGCCGATCTGTGAGCCGTTCAGATTGAAGGTGGCGTGGTGGTCCGGGTTCGTCTCGGTCTCGGTGCCGCCCTTCAGACGGATCGTCAGCGAGGCCCCGCCCCCTTGGGCCGCGCCGTCCGCGCGGAACGTGAATGACTTGGCCCCGTATCCGGCGAAGACCCAATCCCACACATAGAAGTCGCCGTCCGGGTCGTGGTAGATGTTGTTGGCGCCGATCAGATCCTGCTCGACGTGGAGGGTCTTGACGAAAACCTCGCCTCCGCTCGGATTTGCTCCGCTCGGATTTGCTCCGCGCGGATTCCTCCGTGACCCCATTCGAGCGCCCGCGGGAGTCTCGGAGAGCCGATACACGTTGTCCTGTTCCACGTCGGATCTCGTGGCGTGACCGTAGAACCAGAACCCATCGCCCTGGGCGGACGGGATCAGAGCCACCGGCTCGCCATGGTTCGTCAGGGCATAAGTCCTGGACCAGTTCGAGGACGGGCTCATTCCGGCGAGGGTCTGCAGATCATTCAGCGTGACGAAATAGAGACCGTCCTCAGCGATGCCGATCTTCGCGGCGTTGCTGGAGCGACGCCGTCTGGCCGCCCGGCTCTGCTCCTCGTGGGAGCGGTTGCGGCGATCACGGTGTGTCCGGGCCTTTTCGCGGCGGGGAGTCCTCGACACGCCCTTCTCGAGTAGGAGGGAGTCCGCAGTCCAGCGTCTTCCGGCCGCGTCCCCGACCTCACCATCTTCGCTGTCACTCTCGTCCGCCGGCGTGACTCGCGTATCCACATCGAACGGCCCGTAACGGAGCCGCTTGCCGGAGGCTTCGACCTCGACCATCAGGTATCGATAGGCTTGGCCGGGCGAGACGTCAGGGTCGAGGTAGCGGTAGACGCCTCCTTGGGTGGACGTGATCAGGGACGGGATCAGCCTTTCATTCACGCTGACATAGCGGTTCTTCCGGTCATCCCAGCGCTTGAGATAGAAGCCAACCGTGCCGATTTCCGAAGCGGTGGTCCATTCGATCGACAGAGCGCCCCGGACATCGCGGGCCACGAAGGACGAGATGACCACGCGGGTCACCAGAGCGTTGCCGCGGTAGTAGCCGAAGTTGACGTCAGTGACGTTGGCGGCGACCACGACCGTCTCCTGGCTGTTGAACGGCGCATTCAGGGCGCCTTCCGTTTTCTCCCGCGTCGTCTCGGCGCCGGCGAGGACCGCGTTGACGTCGGTCGCTCGTACGGTGTACGTGCCAGCGGGCAGGCCGATGAAGCTGTAGCTGCCGTCGGCCGCGCTCAATGTCGTGGCCACCAGGACGCCGCTCGCGTTCAGCAGTTCCACGGAGACATTGAGGAAACCGGCTTCCGTGTCGTCGTTTCCGTTTCGATTGGCGTCGGAGAAGAACCGGCCGGAAACCGTGAATGGCGTGGCCGCGCGGTAACCGTAATCGATGTCCAGGCGATTGTTCGAGCCGCTCAGCACGGGAGTCACCAGACGCTGGTGGCCGGCCACGCCCGAATTGTCGGCCGTGGTCAGGATGGTGTACCCGCTCAAGGCCGATTGACCATTGTCGATGCTCACCCACCATTGACTTCCGCTCGGAAGTCCGGCGAAGAGGTAGTGTCCGCTGGCGTCGGTCACTTGCATAGCGAACACCGCCCCGTCGGCGCCGCCCGGTTCGAACAGGCTGTTCCCGTTGACGTCGCGATAGAGCAGCACCGTGACCCCCGCGATCCCAGGCTCCGTGCCATCTTGAATGCCGTTGCCCAACGTGCCGCCCCCCCCGCCGTTATCGTTAAAGACCATGTCCCCAATAGAGCGAGTCTGGTTGTACCCGAAGTGCCGCACGTCGGAGGGCGAGGTGAAGTCGAGATTGGCGGTGAGGTTGCCCGTCATCTGGAAGTTGGCGCTCAAGGCGGACGGGGTGGTGCCGTAGTAGTTATTCAGAATGCCCGCATCGTCGGTGATCCTCCAGCGGTAGTTCTGCCCGCCGGGCACGCCGGTGAACTCGAAGGTTCCGTCGCTCGCGGTGGTGGTGCTGGTCACCGTGTTGCCGGCGCTGTCCAGAAGGCTCACGGTTACGCCCGCGATGCCCACTTCCGTTCCGTCCTTGATTCCGTTGTTGGTCGTGCCGGTGGGCAGGCCGTTGTCCAGCCAGATCCCGTCCTTGATCGAGAAGGTCTTGGTGCCGACGATCGTTTCCCGGAAGCCAAAATCGGCATCCACCCGCACCGCTCCTGAGGGCAGGTTGGGGTAGTAGAACAGGGTATTGGTGGTGGCGGTGTAGCCGGTGAGCCCGGCCTGGCCGGTATCCATCGTCACGACATAGTCAAGGACGCCGTTCGTGGTGACGCCTGTGAACAGATACGCGCCACCTGGGCCAGTAACCTGGGTGGCAATCGGGGCTCCATCGGGCACGCCGTCCGCATTCGTGTCCGCGAAGAGCTGGACGGTGATGCCGGCGAGGCCCGCTTCACCCGGGTTGCGGGTCTGATCGTTGTTCGCGTCAACCCACACCAGATCTCCGATGGCCGCGAAGCCGGGAGTGGCCTGGAACCCGAGATCGGCCTGGAGGTAGTTCTGGCCCGCGACGAGGGAGAAGGTCGCGGTGCGCAGGCTGTGGACAGCGCGAACCTGAACGTTGTCGATAATGCCTTGTTCACCGGCTTCAAAGTCGTCTTCGGCCCGGAAGCGAACGAAGAAGGTGTCGTTCGTGGGCGTCCAGGGGATCGTGTGGGAGTAGGCCCCCGGGCCGCCTTCGGTTCCGGCATCGAGTCTCTGCAACACCGTCCAGCCGACGCCGTCCGTGCTGTACTCAACCACGGTGTCATCGTCGTTACCCAGCCCGCCGACAGTGGCCCACGCATACTGCAATTCGATACTGGTGACGCCGGTGACCGTGGCCGACCTCTGTAGGCTCTTTGTCGCCTCAGCGCCCGCCGCCCCGATCTCGAGGTGGTTGTTGACGATCTGCAGGTTTCCGGTCGTGGCGCTGTTGTCGTCGTTTGTCTCGGTCCAGTTGGTCAGCCAATTGAGCGTGCCGTTGTTGCCGGTGAACACGCCGTCGGTGTCGAAGGCATCGCTGAAAGTGTCCGTGGTCTGAGTCAACCCGGAGGGCAGTCCGCCGGTGATCTCGACGAAGTAGCCGGTCCCAGGAGGAACATCGAGGAACGTGTAGCGCCCCTGGGCATCAGTCGTGGTGATCTGGAGCGGCGTGCCGAATTGGTCTTTGAGCGTTACCTGCACGCCGCTGATCCCGGTTTCGCCGGTATCGAAGACGCCGTTCGCGTTCGCATCCAGCCAGACGCGATCGCCCACCGTGGCGGTGATCCCACCGGGCACGAGCACGATGTTCGTCGCTGACGCCATCAGCGGTATCGGGAGTTCGTTCACGCCGGTGGTCGCGGTGTTGAGAATCTCCTTCTGGCCGGTCGGGAACGGATCGTCCAGGGTGACCGGGAAGGTTACCGTCATCGAATTGTTGGGTCGAATCTGGCAGCCCGTGTCACTCGCAACCAGTTCTGGAGGAGCCAAGGTAGGAAAGACCTTGGTCGCGGTTCCCCAGGCGATGTTCACGTTGTCAACGTTGAAGGCTTCATTGGTTACGTCGTAGTTGCCGGCGACGCTGAAGCGGATGGTCGTTTCGTACGAGGCGTAGGCCCCCAGGTTGTAGGGCTGGACCCCGGTCGTGGCGCCACCGGTGTATGTCGCCAGGGTGGTGAAGGGGCCGGAGGGGCTGGCGCTGGCTTCGACGACCAGGGTGTCTGAGGCCTCGAGGTTAGCGCTGGAGGTGGTGAAGGTCAGGAGGGGATTGGTCCGGCCCGCGAGATTGACCGTCCGCTGAGCCGAAGAGCCGACCGCGTTGGCGACGCGAACGTCAACGTTATCGATGAACGCCAGTTCGCCCGCTTCGTAGTTGCCGAGGGCGCGGTAGCGCACCCAGCTCGTCGTGTCGGTTGGGATCCACGCGATCGTGTCGGTGTAGGTGCCGTTGCCGGTTGCGGCGCCGTCGAAGGTACGGAGGGTCGTCCATGGCCCGTTAATGGCGGTGCCGTATTGGAGCAACACCCCCTCACCTCCGTCCACGCCGCTATCCGTCCAGGTCGATGAAATCGTGATAAATGAGGCGTTGGTAACGGTGGCGGATCTCTTGATAGCCTCCGCCGTCGCGTCATTGCCGCCCACCGTGGTGTCCTTGAACTCGATGCGCTGGTTGTCGGTCTGAATGGCGCCGCCGTTCGCGTTGTCGTCGTCGTTGTCCTCATTCCAGTTGCTCGCCCAGTTGTACGAGCCATCGTTGCCCGTGAAACTGTTGCTGGGATTGAAATCGTCGAGAACGTTGCGAGTCTGATACCGGAGTTGCAGCGCGTTTCCGGTGACGAGCACGAAGCCCGCGCCCCCCCCTCCTGGAACCGGGTCCGTCTCCGCCCAATCCATCTTCCAGTTCACCGAACCGTTGTTGCCGGAGTAGCTGCCGTTGGAGTTGAACTGATCGAGAACGTTCCCGCCAAGGACCTCGCAGGTCACAGACCCGACGCCGGGCCCGTAGGTCACACCCGGAGGCAGGGGATCGAAGACCGTCACTCCGGTCAGAGTCGTCGTCGCGGTCGGAGGGTTGGTGACGGTGATCGTATAGGTGATCGGGTCGCCGGGGCTCACCGGGGTGGGCAGGGGGACCGAAGAGGTCTTCGTCATCTGCATGTCGATCGTGCTGTCGGTGTAGTAGTTGAAGACGAAGTCTGTGGTGTTGAAGGTCTGGGTCACGCCTCCGACCGTCCGCGTGCCGGTGGCGAGCACTCTGTTCTGGGTCAGGTCGCCGTTCGCGAAATTCGCGGTGGTGCGGGCGCTGAAGGTAATGATGATTTCCTGGTTGGGCAGCATGCTGCCGAGCAGGCCAGTCGGCCAGGTCAAAGTCGGAAGACCTACGGTGGGATTGGCGGCGGCCCCGGAAAGAGTGGTCAGGTTCGGGAAGGTGATGGTGGTGCTGTCGTTGTCATAGGTCCAGTCCGCAGCCAGGGTGTCGACCACATTCAACGTGTTGACGTCGAACTCATGCGACTTCACGACCAGGGTGTACGTCACGGTGGTCACTCCGGCCACTGTCGAGACGAGGACGGGGCTCGTGGCCTTATCCACGGTCAGGACCAGGTCCATCCAGTTCCCGGGACTGGGGAGCACGGTGTAGCCGAGGTCGAGGCCCCCGGCGGGGGACGCCTTATCCGGATTCTCACCGTAGGACATGGTGAAGGGCCCGGTGGCGAAGACGCGACCGCCGGTCAGATCGCACAGGCTGGTAGCCAGGGTTCCCACGTTGCTGCCGGTGATGTAGAGAGAATCGAGACGGTTGACGTTGTAGCCCTGACCCGTGGCCGCGACCGGTGTGGTCCCTCGCAGCACTTCGATGCTGGCGTTCGTGTCCGGCGTGCCGTCTCCATCGGCGTCAATGAAGAAGGTGGTGTTGTCGAGGAGAGGGGTCAGGAAGAGCCCGTTCCCTCGGCCGTTGGCCGCGTTGCAGGCGAGGAGCGGGTCGTTCCCGGGGGCCCAGGCCACCGTCTGATCGTCGGAAGCCAGGTAGTCGGGTACCATGCTGTAGCCCCAGTCCCAGGCCGTGGCATTCGTGTCCACATCGGACGTGCCCCAGAACGGGGCGGTTCCGTGCAGGTAGAGGCCGGAACCATTCGGAATATAGGTGCCGCCGTTCAGGGCCTGAAAAAACCCGGTGGTATTGGCTCCGAGGTTGAAAGTGCCGCTGCCCACCGCCGTCTCCCAGGTGATGGTGATCGCGCTAGCGTTCGGGTTGTAGATCAGGGCGTCGGTGTCGGCCGCGGCCGCTCCATCGGCGGAGAGGTAATAGTCCTTGCCCCAGAAACCGTCCGGATAGGCGGAGACCGCCCGCGTGTTGTAGTTCGAGCCGTCTTGGCCGTAGAAGTATTCCACCTGCAGGGTCTTGGTGCCCAGGATGACCGTCCCCCGGTTCAGCGTGCCTCCCACGGTCTGGCTGTCTCGATCGAGAACGTAGGCCTCGCCTCTTTGCAAGGTCAGTGTGGTCGCGTCCGTCGGATTGACTCGCGCCGTGCGGTATCCGTTCTCCGTGTTGAAGGAATCGAAGACTCCGTCTCCCTGGAAGTCGATCTGGATGGTGGTGTTGTCCTCCGTGGCCTGAACCAGGGCCATGACGCGCTGGTAGTCGGGACGAGCAGGGTCTTCCCCGAACGGCAGACGGTACTTGATCAACTGCGGCGCGAGGGGGAAGACTTCCTCCCCGATGGCCGCCAGTTTGCCGGGGCCGGGGGCGTTGAAATAGCCGCCGCGGGTCACCGTGGTGGCGCCACCAATCGTGATGATGCGATCGCGGCCGTCGTAGCAGAAGTTCAAAGTGTTCTGAATGAGGGGTGCCGCCGGAGTCGGTTGAGCGTTGCAGTTGCCGGCGGCTCCGATGTAGGTGTTGCCATCAGCGCCGGTTCGAGGCCGGGGTACGGCCAGGCTGTTGAAGTTCAGGGTCTGAGAGGTGTTGAGGGTGTACTTTTCGTCCGTTCCCGGCCCGTCCGGGTTGTTCTCGTCATAGCCATAGCCGTTTTCCCAGTGGTCGATGTAGACGGTGACGGTGTTGGACCAGGCCGTGACGGAGATGAGGGTGAATGTCGTGTTGTTGGCGCCGATGGTGCCGGTGGCGACCGGGTCGGTCACGTAGGCGAAGATGTCTTCATCGAAGGGCACGATGTACTCCGCGTATCCCGCGGGGGTGCCGGCGTAGGCGGTCACGAAAGCAAGCGAGAAGAGTAGCGCTCCAAACGCAAACACGCGCACCGCCCGACGCCCGGCGCTTGCTGCGCTGGTGCCTCGAGGGATGCGCCGGGCCTGGTCAATTTGCATGACACCTTTCGACGCCGACAGTCTGTTCGGGGAAAACGGTTTGAGCCACTGACGAAGGGCCGACGAACAGAATCTCGGGATAAAGTCCGAAAAAAATACAAGAGCTACAGGAAGGTGATGATTTTACAGTACGCCTTCCTGCCACGTTGCCCGGCCCAGTCCCGAGCGTGGCCGCAATCACCCCAATGAGTACTTTTCGCTCCAAGCCTTTGATCTACATCACCTTAAAGCCTCGTTGACAGTAAGACGCCCGCCGCCACCCGATTGCTGGCCGAGTCCTGACGAGCTGGTTCTCTTGCAGGCTTGTTTGCTCAAGGGATATGGTGGCCACCAGGCCTGGAACCGGTGGCGCGCCCAGGCTCAACTACCTATCAGTTCAGGGCTTCACCGCCTCCTCCCTGCCGTCTACTGGAACCTGCGAGACGCCGTCTCGAAGGACCACTGGCTCGACATGGGGAAAGCCGAGTATCTGCGCGCCCGATACCGGAACCTCCTTCAGTTTGACGACGCCGCGCCCCTTATGGGTGATCTGAAGCGAGCGGGGATCGACGTCCTGCTGCTCAAAGGGGCAGCCCTGGTGGCCGCGCACTATCCCGATCCGGGCCTGCGCCCCATGGTCGACCTCGACGTCCTGGTGCGACCGACGGATGTCGAGCGGACGATCGCTGCCTTAGCCGGGCGGGGCTACGAGCCCGCAGTTTCTGTGGATCAGACGGCGCGCGCTTTTGCTCATTCGGCCCCTTTCGCCAGGGAGGGCGCTGTCCCTATAGATCTGCACTGGCGATCCGTCGAGGGGGATGCAGAAGATGAGGCCTTTTGGGAGCGCGCCGTGGACGTGAGGTTCAGCGGGGTCGATATTCGAGTGCCCAGCCCCGCCGACCTGCTCCTGAACGCCTGTATCCAGGGCCAGAGGTGGGACTGGGACGCGCCGCAACGCTGGGTGCTGGACGCCATGACGGTGGTGAGATCCTCGGGTGCTAGGCTGGATTGGAGCCGCCTGATCGAGCGCGCCCGCGCCCGGCGCGCCGCCTCGTCCGCACGCGACGCTCTGGACTATCTCCGGGCCACCTTCGAGGCCGACATACCTCAACGGGTTCTCGCCACTCTTGCGACCGCGCGGGTTTCCGTTTCGGAACGGCTCGCGGATCGGGCTCGCCGCGTTCGTCCGGATCTCCGCGGTCCGGTGCTGATTGGAGCCTTGCGCCTCGACGACTACCGGCGCCTGGCTCGGAGCGGTGCGGTGACGCCGGGCCCGATCGGTCTGCTCGAGGTGTGGAGGCGGGCCTGGAATCTCGACCACTTCTGGCAGCTGCCGCCGCAGGCCGCGCGGCGCGGGGCGAGGCGGCTGTGGCAAATGCTGCGGCATCGATTGAAGCGATAGGCAGCGCGGAGGGCCTTGACTCAGGGCTCGCCTGTTCGTCCGTGCATCCGAACTCTGGCCGGTCGAACTCAACCAGCCAACACGTATCATCGCCGCACTTTTCCGAAAAGACGGAGGATCGTTGATTGCCCAGTCTCAAACTCGATTTCGTTCAAACCCTCGCCCTTGCTTCGGTGCTGCTCTTCGTGGGCTACGGCGTTCGCAAGCGCGTTGGCTTCCTCGATCGCTTCAACATCCCTGCCCCGGTGGTGGGTGGATTCCTGTTCGCCGCTCTGGCCATGCTCTTGCGGCGGGCGGGGCTCTTGGCCTTCGAGTTCGACACCCTGCTCCAGTCGCCGCTGATGGTTGCCTTCTTCACGACCATCGGTCTCGGCGCGAGCCTCAAGCTCTTGAGGGTCGGCGGTCCTCAGGTCCTCACGTTCTGGATCCTGGCCAGTGCTGTGGCCTTCGTCCAGTCCGGCCTCGGCGTCGGAATTGCGAAGGCCATGGGTGTCGACCCGCTCCTGGGGCTGATTTGCGGCTCCATGACCATGACCGGAGGCCACGGCACCGGCGCAGCCTTCGGGAAGCTGATGGAGGATCAATATGGTTTTCAAAACGCGGTCACGTTCGCGATGGCGGCGGCGACGTTCGGTCTGGTTGCGGGCGGCTTGCTGGGCGGTCCGCTCGCCACCTGGCTGATCCGGCGGAACAAGCTGAAGGCCAGCGACAATCTTTCGAGTCCCGCCGCCGAGCTCGCCAGAAACGCGTCGCTCGATGCCGAGATCGACACCGAGCCGCTGGGAGAGGCTCCGACCACCTACACCCTGTTGAAGTCGCTGACCTTGATTCTCTTGTGCATGTGGGCGGGTGGCATCCTCTCGGGATTTCTGGGTCAGTACTTCACCCTGCCTGGCTATATCGGGGCGATGATCGTGGCCGCGGTCGCGCGCAATGTCGCGGAGTTAACCGGCGTTCTGATCGTCGACACACGCACCGTGGACGATCTGGGGAGCGTGGCCCTGTCGCTCTTTCTCTCGATGGCCCTGATGTCCTTGAAGCTCTGGGAGCTGGTGCACCTGGCGGCGCCCATGTTCGTCATCCTCAGCGTGCAGGTGGCCCTCATGGGCGCCTTTGCCGCCTTCATCACCTACCGCGTGATGGGGCGCGACTATGACGCCGCGGTTATGGCGGGCGGCCACTGTGGTTTTGGCCTCGGCGCTACCCCCAACGCGGTCGCCAATATGGGCTCGATTGTGGAGCGGTTCGGCCCGGCTCCGCGCGCCTTTCTGGTTGTTCCGATGGTCGGCGCTTTCTTCATCGACTTCTCCAACGCCATCATTCTGACCGCGTACATCAACCTTTTCCGCGCTTGATCCGACCATCCTTGATTGGCCCGAGCCGTCCATCCATAGGCGCACAGTGATCCGATGACCGACTCCCCATCAGCCTCAGCCCCTCCCGTACCCGGGCAGCTCCGCCGGTTGCTCGCTGCCCGTTTCAGCCTTCTCCAGGACAAGGCTGAGAATGCCGAAATAGACGCGAGCCTTCGGGCCGGAGTCGAACTCAGCGGCTCGACTCCCTGGATCCTGATGTTCGCGATTCTCATCGCCTCCATTGGCCTCAACGTCAACTCGACCGCGGTGATCATCGGGGCCATGCTGGTGTCCCCCCTGATGGGACCGATCATGGGAGTCGGATACGGCGTCGGCATCTACGATTTTCCATTGATTCGGAAGTCGTTGCTGAACCTGGGCATTGCGGCGGTGATCAGTCTGTTCACGTCAGCCTTCTATTTCCTTGTGAGTCCGCTGGCCGAGGCGCAATCGGAGCTCCTGGCCCGAACCACCCCGACGATCTGGGATGTCCTGATCGCGATGTTCGGTGGCCTGGCCGGAATCATCGGGGCCACCAGGAAGGAGAAGTCAAACGTCATTCCCGGCGTGGCCATCGCCACCGCCCTCATGCCGCCGCTGTGCACCGCGGGTTATGGCCTGGCCAAGGGGAACTGGCGCTTCTTCTTCGGCGCCTCCTATCTCTTCACCATCAACTGCGTCTTCATCGCCTTCGCCACCGTGATCATCATCTCCCTCTTCAAGCTCCCCCACCACAAGTTCGTGGACGCGCAGACAGAGAATCGGGTCCAAAGGGCGCTTTTCGCGGTAGTCATTATTGCCGCCCTCCCCAGCCTCTATCTGGCCCACACCCTGGTCGGGGACGAAGTGTTCAGCGCCAACGCCCGGCGGTTTGTTCGGCGTGAGTTCAAGTTCGAGAAGACCCACATGACCGAGGTCCAGATCTCGCCACATGAACACCAGATAGAACTGACCTTGATCGGAGATCCGGTCAGTCCGGAGACCTTGAACTCAATAGAGCTGCGGCTGCCCGAGGCGGGTCTGGCCGGCGCGACCCTGCTGGTCAGGCAGGCCGGCGACAACCGCATCGACCTCACCTCCCTCAAGGCCGGCATCGTGAGCGACCTGTTCCGCGAAGGCCTGCGCACCTCGGATCTCAAGGACGAGGAGATCAACCGGCTTCGCGCGGATTTGACCCGCATGGCTGCCGCCCGGGCCCAGTCAAAGGAGATAGCGCTCGAGTTGGAGGCGCAGTACCCTCAGTTCGAGGAAATCATGGTCGGGGAGGGCGTCATCGCCAAGAGCGAGACGAAGTCGTCCGAGCCCCCCCCAGCCGGAGCGTCGCCAACCATCGGCGAAAGACAACCAATGGGCGAGAGGTCCGTCCTGGTCGTGAGCGCTAAGTCAGACAAGGCGCTGGAGCCGGCCGACCGCGAGCGGATTGAGAGTTGGCTGAAGATCCGAGCCAAGTCCGAGGACGTTCGTCTGGTCGTCCAGGTGACGCCCAAGACGCCCGTGAAGAAGCCCCCTGTCGGCAGGGCCCCCGTCCGCAAGAAGAAGTAGCAGCGCTCCCGTCAACGCACCACTTCTACCCGGACCTTGCCCGTGCCGGGACCGATCAGGCCGATTTTCCGAGCGGCCCCGCGGGAAAGGTCGATGAGACGGCCCTTGTGGTTGGGGAAGAGATCGTTGATGGTGACGACCACGCTCTTGCCTGTGGAGATCAGTGTGACCTTCGCTCTGGTGCCGCAGGCCCAACTGCCGTGGGCCGCGGTCAGGGCGTCCTGGTCGAATCGGTCGCCACAGGCGGTGCGATTGCCGTGGTAGCCAGGGCCGTACCAGGACGCGATGCCCACCGCTTTGGTTCCAATCTTGGCCGGCGGGCGAGTGGTCGGGCTTCTCAGTTTCGGATTGGCGACGCAGGCGGAGAAGAGAAGCGCGGACACGCCCAGCAGCGCGGGGAGGCCTCGACGAAGTCGTTTCTCAAACCGGGGTCTCATGTTTTCTGGGCGGCTATTCGATCACTCTTCTGACCAGGGGTCGCGCCGATGGCGGTTCGGCTTCGATTTCAAACCCGTCTTTCAGTCGGCTGAGCGCGGCGTCGAGCCGGGCCTTGTCGTTGTAGTGAAGGGTGGCGAGGAGGTCGCCCTTCGTGACCGGGTCGCCCACCTTGCGTCCGAGTGCTATGCCCACCGCGGGATCGATCGCATCGACCAGGGTATTGCGGCCGGCGCCCAGGCTCATCGATGCCTCGCCCGCGACCCGACAGGCGATGCGATGAAGAAATCCGCCTTTCTCCGCTCGGATTTCGTGACGGTTCTTGGCGTGAGGAAGGAGGGAAGGATCGTCGCACACGCGCGGATCGCCGCCTTGCGCTTCGATGACTCGCCGGAAGAGATCGAGTCCCGCGCCCGAGGCGATGGCGGCTCGAATCTTCGCCCGGGCTTCGAGGAAGTTGGGTTGAACCGCGGCAAGGACCAGCATCCAGGCGGCCAGCTCAACGGAGAGGTCCGTGAGGTCTTTCGGTCCTTGACCACGCAGGGTCAGGATCGACTCCTCGACTTCCAGCGAATTGCCGATCATGAGGCCGGTCGGCTGGTTCATATCGGTGATGACCGCCGCCACCTTCGTGCCCATGCCCTTGCCGATGGCCACCATTCGTTCGGCGAGCCTGATCGAGTCTTCCTCTTTTTGCATGAAGGCGCCGTCGCCGGTCTTGACGTCGAGGATGAGCGCGTCGATGCCTTCCGCGAGTTTCTTGCCCATGATCGAGGCGACGATCAAGGGCAGCACGGGCACGGTCGCGGTGACGTCGCGCAAAGCATAGAGC
>JAENWE010000256.1 GCA_016650185.1 Vicinamibacteria bacterium
CTCGGAGCGCCGCGTGACGGTCTCGCGATAGGGAATCTTCGGCGGCTTGGTGTTCACGTCCATCTTGTACTGGGTCAGCATCTTTTCCAGCTTGGTGCGCATATGCAGGTCGCCCAGGCCGCGCATCACCGTCTCGTGGGTGGTGGGGTGGCGCTCGACCCACAGGCACGGGTCCTCGACCTCGAGCTTGTGCAGCACGTCGAAGAGGCGCTGCTCGTCGCCCTTCTTCTTGGTCTCGACGGCGATCGCATGCATCGGCATCGGAAAGTCGAGCGAGCGCAGGCGGATCTGGTCTTCGTCGTGGGAATCGTGCAGCACGGCGTTGAACTCGATCTCCTCGATCTTCGCCACCGCGCCGATGTCGCCGGGGACCAGCGAGTCGGTCTCCACGTATTCCTTGCCCTGCAGCTGATAGAGGTGGCCGGTCTTGAACGGCTTCTTGCCGTCGCCGATGTAGAGCTGCGTGTCCTTGCCGATCGTGCCCTGGTGGACCTTGAACACCGCGACCTTCCCCACGTAGGGATCCATGATCACCTTGAAGACGTGGGCGAGGGCATGCTTCTTCGGATCGGGCTCGGCGTGGAACTCCTCGCCTTCGGTCTCCGAGGACAGGATGAAGGGAGGCGGATTGCCCTCGGTCGCGTTGGGGGCGAGCTTCGCCAGGATCTCGAGGAACTCGGAGACGCCCGCGCCGGTTTTCGCCGAGGCGAAGCACACCGGGATGAGATGGCCTTCGCGAAGCGCCTTCTCGAAGGGGGCGTGCAGCTGCTCGGGCGTGAGCAACTCTTCGCCCTGCTCGAGATAGAGGGCCATCAACTCCTCGTCCACCTCGACCACCTGGTCGATCAACGCGGAGTGCGCGGCCTTGACCGAGGAGAAGTCGGAGTCTCCGTCGGGATTGAAGAAGCAGTCGACCACGTCCTTGCCGCCATGCGCGGGCAGGTTGATCGGCAGGCACTCTTTTCCGTACGTGTCCTGGATGCGCTTCAGCAACCCTTCCAGGTCGATGTTCTCGCCGTCGATCTTGTTGACGAGGATCATGCGGCAGAGCTTGCGTTTGCCCGCGGAACGCATCATCCGCGTGGTGTTGAGCTCGATGCCGTTCTGCGCATTGATCACGACGACCGCGGTCTCGACGCCGGCCAGCGCCGCGATCGACTGGCCGGCGAAGTCGGGCATGCCGGGGGTGTCGATCAGGTGGATGTGGATTCCCTTGTAGGGAAAATTCACAAGGGAGGAATTGAGGGAGTGGAGGTACTGCTTTTCGAGGGGGTCGAAGTCGCAGACCGTGGTGCCGCGCTCCGTGCTGCCCATTGCGCCGATCACTCCGGCTTTCCACAGCAGGGCTTCGGCCAAGATCGTCTTGCCCGCCCCGCCGTGGCCGACTAGAGCCACGGCATGAATGTTCTCAGTAGTGTATTTCGCCACGGCGAAGGCTCCTCTCTGCTGCTCTGCAGCAAGGGCGGTGCGGGGGTGTGAAGCTTTAGGTTACACCAGCCGCGAACGACTTTCGCTAGGCCTTGATCTCGAGCTCGACGGTGGCGCGATCGGCCGCGAGCACCTGCATGACCCAGAGGTAGGTACGGATCGCCACGCGCGCGTTCTCCACCGCCTCGACCTCAGTGGATCCGCGCGCGGCGCATCCCGGAAGCTGCGGCACGAGGGCGAAATGGCAGCCCTTCGCCCGATACAGGACGATTCGATAGCGAGGCGCTTCCCCGGAGCTCATGCGGCGAAAACTACCGCGTATCGTGCCGTCCCCGCGATCGAAATCGCCTCGCAGCGATTCGCGATTCTCGCGTGCCACGCGAGTTGGCAATCCATAGGATTTCCGTACGGCCGGGACGTGATGGGCCTGCAGGATCGAAAGCACCTGTTTCAAGGAGGACGACGTGAAGGAACTCAGCCTCGAGGAAGTTCTACGCATTGCGGGCGGCGTGCCGGTTTCGGCGGCGCTTGACGAACTGACCTACCGCGCGCCACAGGAACCGGCGGGCGAGCCGGTCGACTATGCGCGCCTCCTCAACCTGAGCCTTCACTCGTCCGAGCCCACGTGATCCGTGCTGTCCCCGAGCGCCCCGGCCGCCTTCCGATTCGAACCACAGGAGATCTGAAATGAAGGAAGTACCAAAGAAGGACGAAACCGAGGTCTCGGGCGGCGTCGTGTCCGGCACCGGGTTCCGCAACGGCCTTGTCATCCCCGGGATGCCCATCGGGCCGTATCCCATCGGGCCCGTGTATCCCACGGAGCCGTGCATTCCGATGCCCGAGGATCCGCTCAAGTACGTCGAGAAGTAACCCGCTTCCCAAACCTTTCAAAGGAGATTGAAATGACCGACCGAAGCGCACCGCCCATTCCTGCGGGAGTTCTCACCGAGGAGCAGATCGAGGCGATCAGCGGTGGAGGTTGCACCCTCCAGGAATACATCAGCGCTCTCAACCAGCTGAGGGCGGGCTACGACTCTCTGGTCGATTTCACGTCTTATGTGATCGAACGCGTCGTCGCGAAGTAGCGCAATCCGGGCCGCCGCCCTCGGCCCACCCCTTTGGAGATCGCCATGCGCTCCGGAAACGCCTCGGGAATCCAGATCACATTCTTGAGCTTCGCCGTTCTGCTGTTGGCGGTTCCCGTGAGCACCTACATTGGCGAACTGATGGGAGCGTCGAATGACGAAAGGACCTTCATCGGTCGCTTCCTGCCATTCGTTCTTGGGGCCGCCGTATTGGCAGCATTTCCAGGCCTGCGGCGCCGCGTTATCGATCTGCTTGCCACCCCGATTCCGCGCAAGCGCCGACCCGAGGTGGCGCTAGTGGCAATCGGAAAGCTGTCTCTGGCGTTTGCTTTTGCCGGCGGACTCGCGCTTCGATATTGGCTCACCGAGGGCAACGCCGCCCTTGCGCATCACATGAAGCAGCCGCCCGTCACTGAGCAGGTTGCACAGGCGTTCTCCGGACCGGGCCTACTCACTTCAATCCTCATCGGGGCAATCTTTGCTCCGGTCCTCGAGGAGATCCTCTTCAGGGGGTTGCTTTACCAGGCGTGGGAGCGCCGGTGGGGATGGATTCCCGCAATGGTTCTCACCTCGACGCTTTTTGGCCTGTATCACCCCATCTTCTGGGCCGCATTTACAAGCTCGATCGTCTTCGTTTGCCTCTTCCGCCGCATCGGCTCCCTGTGGGCTCCGATCGTCGTGCACTCGTTCGTCAACCTGATGCTCTGGTATCCGCTCGCGGGCCAGTTCGTGTTCCCGAACGAGAACCGCGCGCTCGGCGACATCGGCACCTGGGGACTCCAGCTCGCCTGCCTGTTGTTTTTGGCTGTCGCCCTCCCTCTCTACGTCTGGCTTGCCCGCAAGCCCTACTCGGACCCGATTTCGGACCCGGCGTAAGTGGCCCTCTTCCGCCGTGAGACCGAGGAGGCGCGGGCCAACGCCTGGTTGGGAACGATCCTGCTCACGCGGCCGCTGTCGTTCACGGTGCTTACGGCCGCTGGGCTCGCGATGGTCGTGGCGATCGGCGCGTACTTTGTCGTTGGCGAGTACACGCGGAAGGCTCGCGTCACGGGAGTGTTGGCGCCGGTCCACGGAATCGTGAAGATCGTCGCGCACCAGGCCGGCGTGGTGCAGACGGTGTCCGTGCGCGAGGGGGCCAGCGTGGATCGTGACGACGCCGTGCTCACCATCGCGGATGGCCGCATCGCGGAAGCGCGGGAGAGCATCGCCGCGGCAATAGGCGCCCGGCTCTCGGAGCGGGGGAATGCCCTCGTCTCGCAGCGCGAGCACGCGCTGTCGGCCCTGCGATCGGAGCAAGCCCTCATATCGCGCCGGCGCGTCGCGCTCGACCGCGAGTTGCTGCTTCTCGAAGGTGAGCTCGCAACCCAGGGGCAGCGCGCCTCGC
>JAENWE010000257.1 GCA_016650185.1 Vicinamibacteria bacterium
GGCTCGTCGATCCGATCGCGGATGGTGGTGATGAGCGCATCGATGCCGGTGGCGACTCTGGCGGTCAAGGCATCGTAGGTTGGCGCTTCAATGGCGGGATGGACGTCGACCTCGAATCCCGAATCCACGAGGCGCCCGATGGCTGGCGCGCCGATATCGGCGGTGACGAAGACGCGAAGAGGGTTCATGGCGGCGCTGGATCATAAGAGGTTTGATCGCGCGCTCCCTTCGAGTCGCCTCCTGTGGTTTACTTCGGGGCACGATGAGCGCTCTCCTCAGAATCCGTGAAGCCGCTCGAAAGACGCCCCGAAAGATCGCCCTGCCTGAAGCAGACGAGCCGCGCACGCTCCAGGCGGCCGCGATCGCCACCCGAGAAGGCCTGGCCCGCGTCTTTCTGGTGAGTGCCGCCCCCGAGAAGGTTCGCGCTGTCGCCTCGGACCTGGGCGTCGACCTCGGGGGCATCGAAGTGGTGGAAGCGCCGACTTCGGGGCGTGAGCATGAGGCCGCGAAACGGGCCTATCTGGAAAGGTCGCGGGCGCGGGGGGTTTCCGAATCGGAGGCCGCCGATCACGTCCGAGGCCCGATTCTGTTCGCCGCCCTGGGGGTCTCGCGTGGAACTTTTGACGGCTTCATTGCCGGAGCGAGAGCGACCACCGCGGAAACCATCCGGGCCGCCCTGCACGCGATCGGCCCGGCCGTCGGAATCTCGAAGATCTCCTCATTTTTCCTGATCGAGACGTCGAACCCGGCTTTCGGCGAGAACGGAAGCCTGATCTTCGCCGATTGCGGGGTCAATCCTGATCCCAGCCCGGGCGAACTCGCCGAGATCGCCTGGCTCGCCGGCCTCAACGCGAAAAAATTCCTGGGCGCGGAACCGCGCGTCGCTTTGCTTTCCTTCGCCACCAAGGGCAGCGCGGATCATCCCAGGGTTCGAAAAGTGCGGGCGGCCTACGACATCGCCCGCGAGCGCTATCCCGGACTCAACATCGACGGCGAGCTCCAACTCGACGCGGCTCTGGTGCCGGGCGTCGCCGCGTCCAAGTCGCCCTCCTCCCCTTTGGAGGGGCGCGCTAACGTGCTGATCTTCCCCGACCTCGACTCCGGCAACATTGGGTACAAGCTCGCGGAAAGGATCGGCGGCGCGCGCGCCATCGGTCCGATTCTTCAGGGCCTGGCCAAACCGGCGAACGACCTGTCCCGAGGGTGTTCAATCGAAGACATCGTGGACGCCATCGCCATCACCGCGGTGCAGTCGGTGCCGTCGGGCTAAGGAATAATCTCGAACGTGGTTTCTTTGACGTAGTCCTTCTGGGTCACGTTGTCCCGAAGCCGGAGTTGCGCCACGTACTTGCCGGGAGCGTAACTGGCGAGGGGCACGGGTCCGGCGGACGGTGTGGCCGGCTCGACGTCATAGACCTGGTCGGGTGCTTTGGCGATGGCCTTCCCGTCCTTGAGGATCTGAAAACCCCCGGCCACCGCGATCTTCCCCGCTTCGTCTTTCGCGGCGCCGTAGATGGCGCAGAGCAGTGTCACGGAGTCGCTCTGCTTGAACACATTGCCGTACCGCGGAACGAACTTGGTGGCCCCAAAGGTGAACTCGAAAAGGGGATCGTCCTTCCCGGGCGTCACCCCTTCCTGAATATCCGCCAGAACCATCACCGGGGAGACGGTGAGCTCAGAGCCGTATTCCTGAGTCTTGATGGCAAGCTCGGCGACCGCGCCCTTGTCCGTCTTCGGATCGATGGCCGCGACCTTCATGACGTGCTCGCCCGGGCGAAGGGGAATGCCGAATGAGGAGACGAAGGTGTTGTCCGGACCCACATCGGCCGCGACCTCTCGGTCCAAAGACTTGAGGACGCGACCCTCTTTGTCGGTCGAGTGGACCGACACCACGATCCTCGCCACCTTCTGGCCGCCGGCCTCCGACACGGTGACGGCCGAAGCATCGCCTTTGACCAGCCCGGCCACAAAGACCGAAGCGCCATCCTGAGACCGGATTTCCATGACCGGCATGGCCTCGAACTTGAAATCCGTGCGGGGCGCCTTCAGCAAGGCCTGGACGGGCGTCGGCTTGGGCAGCAGATCCACGAGCTTCACCAGCGCGCGTTTGGAATCGTACTTGTAGGAAAGATTGGGTTGAACTACTTTCAGCTCGGCCAGGCGGTTCAGCTGATCGCCAAACCGATTGCCTTGGGGAAGCATGCAAGTGCCGTCGAGACCGATGTTGAGGGATCCACCGGTGAAGGTCATGCCGGGCCGATCCTTGTAGGTCCAGGTCTCCGGCGCCCGGAAAGCCACATCGCCCGAAGATTCTTTCTTCACGCTGTCCGGGGGACCCAGAAGGATGTAGATGCGGCCGCAGTCGGTGTGGGAACCGTTGCGACCCGCCACCTTGAACTTGGCGTCGACCTCCGCCACCAGCGTCAGGTACTCCACCTGATACTCGTTCTCGGCAGTATCGAGATTGGGGTCGCGTCTCGCCCAGAAGATTTTCTGAAACTCCCCCGCGTCCGAATTGTTCTTGAGGCCCTTATAAGCCTTCTCTTCCTCGGGAAGGATGAGGGGTCGCACCTCGTCGAGCCACTTCTTCGCGTTCTTGTCCAGATCGGCCGACGCGGTTGCAGCGAGAAGGATGATCAGGGAGGAGGCCGGACCCATGCGTTTCATTGACAGTTCCTTGAGATTCGAGACCAAAAATGGAGCGGCGGTGGGCTCTCTGTCGCCCCCAGACAGCCCGGGAACAGGAGTGTACCGCCGACGAAACACAATTAGAGACTCGGGGCGGTCGTGATAGCTTGCAGACTCAGTTCCCTATGATCGTCAATAACCCCTCCAAAGCCTTGGCCCTGGCGTGCTTGGTGCTCGCCTTGGGAGAGGGTGTGTCCGCCGCGGAGAAGGCTAGGCGCAGGTCTTCGGGGTGGGCCGCTCCAGTGGAAGTCTTGATGCCGCCCTTGGCGTCGCTCCACGACCTCAAGGTCGGGGAAGCGGCTCGGGCCGCGATACGCAACCGATCCAACGTCGCTCTCGTCGCCATGGATCCTTGGACCGGCCGCGTACTCGCGATCGGCAATCCGAAGTCGGGTCTCCTGACTGCGTACCAGCCTTGTTCAGTCTTCAAGCTCGTGGTGGCGGTGGCGGGCCTGACCGAGGGTCTGATCACGCCCGAATCGCGGTACACCTGCACCAATGGCTGTTGGATCAGTGCGGGCCATGGCCCCATCGACTTGAGGCGCGCCCTGGCCGTGTCGTGCAACACATACTTTGAATGGGTCGGCGAACGGCTTGGCTTTGCCGCGGTTCGGGCGTATGCCCAGAAGCTCGGGCTGGGATCACTCACCGGGATCAACCTTCCCGGCGAGGCCAAGGGCGCTGTCCCGTCGTCGGTCCCCAGCCTGGGAGTCGGCCACATGTCGTCGCACGCCCAGGGGGTGAAGACATCGGCCCTGCAGTTGGCCGTGCTCATGTCCGCCCTGGTCAACGGCGGTGTGATGCATGAACCCCAGTTTGTGGGCCTCGGGGAGCTCGAAGCCAAGCAGACCCGGCGGTTCTCAACCCCCGAAACTCTAGCCCTGCTTGGCCCCGGTCTCTTCTCGTCCGTGACCGAAGGGAGCGCCCAGCGCGCCTTCGATCCGGGCTTCGTGGCCTCGGGAAAGACGGGTTCCTGCTCGGGTGTCGGCTGGTTCGCTTCGTCGCTCGGCTATCCGCGATCGGAGATGGTGGTGGTCACTTTCGTGCGGGGCTCCAACGGCGCCGCGGCCTCGGGGGTCGCCGCGGACTTCTATCGGTCACTGCTCGGGGTTCCGCCCACGAGCAGCACCACCCTGGCCGCGGCGCCCGGCTCTCAATAGAACCGGGACGCCTTCGCTACCTGCGGTCAAGATTGACCGTAATCCGGACGGAGGGGCGGTCGATATCGACTTCCTTCTCCACGGTCTTGTACCCTGGACGAACCACTTCGACGCGGTGACGGCCAGCGGGCAAATCGAGCCGGGTGACCTGGGAGGCCTTTCCATAAAACTCCCCGTCGACATACACCGACGCATCCAGAGGCTGCACGTCGAGCAAGAGCTCTCCACGAGCCGCATCGTTTCGAGGCGCCTCAAAGCGCCGGTCGGAATCAACCTCGCGGTCACGGGCTGAATCTCGATCCGTATCAATGTTCCGATCGCGGTCGCGGTCCATATCTTCATCCCGGTCCGAGCTTTGGGGGTTCTCCTCACCGAGAGAGTCTCGGGTTTCGCCATTGCCCCGGGCCATGTCCCAGCGAATCTTCAGGGTCTGGTCACGATTGGCGTAGACCGCGAACGTGTGGGACTTGTATCCCTCGAGCTTGAAGGCGATGTCATGACGGCCGGGCGAGACGTTCAGGCGCTGAAACAGACCGTCGAAGTCGTCCACGATACCCGCGTAGTAGCCATCGACATAGACCCGGGTCTTGGACGGCTCGACCAAGGTCCGGAGTTGCGCCACATTGCCGCTGCGATATCGATAGGACCGATAGGAGGCGGAGGGGTAGTAACCGGAATAGTCGCCGTACGCATAGCCGTAGTCGTAGTACCCGTATCCATACCCGTACAGGCCGTACGAGCGGGAACGCGGATAACCCCACGAATAGGCGTAGGGGTCGTAGTAGTAGGACGAGTAGGGAGACCGGTAGTAGCTGTTGCGATTGTCCCCGTAGCGATCCCGATCTCCAGTTCCTGTTCCCGGCCTCGGCCGGCGGCGAGCCGCGTCCTGCGCGGAGGAATTGGAATCGTTGCGGCCGCTCGGAGCGGCCGCTCGGCCGCTGTCTCCGGAACTCGAACTCTGACCGGCGCTTGAACTTGACGACGAGCCGCCCCCCGAATGCCGGGAGCCGGCGCTGGCGCTGGAGCCGCCGCCGGAGGAGCGAGGAACCGCCTTGTCGTCGCTTCCCTGACCGAACGAAGTGGCGGCCAACATGACCAGAGGGACCATTCCGATGAGCTTTAGTGTGTTCATGGCTCTTAGACCTCAAAAAGCGCGCTCCAGAAGAAGAGTCTGCCGTTTGTACCGTAGCAAACACCGTGCCGCCATGAGAACTCGATAATCGGCCGACCCCTGTCCCGAGCCGATGACAGGAACGACAGAACCGAGGACACGCCGGCTGCCCCTACGGCCGCCGGACGGCGGGTTCGGAAAGGGGCCTGGCAGGTCAAAAGGGTCGCCGGGGCGCACAACCCCTATTCAAGACGAGAACTGACTGGATCCGCCCTTCGGGCTCCAGCCTCCCGAGGTCGACTGTGGTCTTGGTCGTTGAGCATGACCGCACGATAAGATGACCCGCCCGGAACATATTTCGACTCGTTCCGTATCAATACGTTGGACGATCAGCAGGTTTCGTCCATCGTCCTCGAGCGTTTCGAGGTCATGAAGCAGGCCCGCAACTCGTGGAGGATTCATGTCGAAAGGCAAGAAAATCGCGCTGACCCTTCTGGCGCTGGTGGTGGTCGGAGGGGTGGTCGCAGCCAGCGTGGCCCGCGAAAGCAAGAAGAAGATCGAGGTCCAGACCAGCAAGGTCGGCAAGAAGGACCTGGTCTCCAAGGTGTCCGCTTCCGGAGAGATCCGACCCAAGAAATTTGTGAACGTTTCTTCCGACACCTCGGGAAGGATCGTGCGATTGTTGATTCAGGAAGGCGACGTGGTGAAGCGAGGCCAGGTCATCGCCCGCATTGACGCCAAAAGGTACGAGGAAGGGGCGCGTCAGTCGGAGGCCGGGCTCGCCGCGTCGAGATCCGACCTCGATCGGGCCCTGGCGGATCTTGACCTGAGCCGCCAGGGGCTGGAGCGGCAGAAGGCCATGCACCTCGACAAGCTCGTTTCCGATCAGGCGCTCGATCAGGCGGAATCCGAATTCAAGATGAAGCAGGCCTCGGTCGAGTCCCAGCGCAAGCGAGTGGCCCAGCAGTCCGCGGTGGTGGCCACCAATCAGGATGATCTTCAAAAGACCGTGGTCATCGCCCCGATGGATGGGGTGGTCACCAGTCTTCAGAAAGAGGAAGGCGAGACGGTCATCGGCGCTCAGAGCTTCTCGCCCACCGTCTTGTGCACGGTCGCCGACCTCTCGGTAATGGAAGTCGAGATTCTGGTTGACGAAACCGACATCCGGAATCTGTCTCTCGGCCAGGCCGCCGAAGTGCGGGTGGACGCCTACGAAGGCACCATCATCAAAGGCGAGGTGACCGAAATCGGTTCCTCCGCGGTTCCGCGCGGCGCCGCCGCCAATGCGGGCTCCAATGTGAACAACTCGAACCAGGCCAAGGATTTCA
>JAENWE010000258.1 GCA_016650185.1 Vicinamibacteria bacterium
ACCGTGTCAATGGCGGGCAAGCGCAGTGACGAGCGACGCAACAGTATTGAACATACGGTGAGAAGACGAGGAGCGAGCAGCGCGCGGCCTCCGGGGGACGCCCGCCAGTGGCGCGGTATCGGATGTCGCAGCAGATTCCCTCATGAATAATCCGGGTTAACGGTACGCCAATGGCTCTGCGAAGTTGGTCCAACAGCTTTCCGTGGGAGGGACGACAATGTCCCCGCTTTGTAGATTTTTCTCAAGCGTCGCGGCTTGTTCAGTTTCCGGCCCTGTCCATCCCTCCAATTCGAGGGCGCGGCGGGCGTCTGACCGCGCTCACGATTTGGCATGCGGGTTGCTCAAGAAGGCCGGTGGAAGCAAGAAACAGGCTCGATCAAGGGCCCTCAGGCTCTCACCAGGAGAAACACCATGTCCCAGCAGAACCTAGTGGTCGGCATCTACGACACCCACACCGGGGCCGAGGCCGCCATCAAAGAGCTTCAACGGTCGAACTTCAACATGAAGCAACTGTCCATCGTGGGCCGGGGCTATCACACCGAAGAGCAGGTCACCGGCTTCTACAACATCGGCGATCGGATGAAGGTGTGGGGCAGCCAGGGGGCATTCTGGGGCGGCTTCTGGGGCCTGCTGTTCGGCTCGGCGTTTTTTGTGCTCCCTGGCTTCGGGCCAGTCATGGTGCTGGGCCCCGCGGCCGCCTGGATCGTCGGGGCCCTCGAGAGTGCTGCGGTGGTAGGCGGACTGAGCGCGCTCGGCGCGGGCTTGTACGGCGCCGGCATCCCCAAGGACAGCGTCCTCCAATATGAGACGGCGGTCAAGACGGACAAGTTCGTCGTGGTCGCACATGGGACGGCCGAAGAGGTCGCGAAAGCGAGGGGCGTTCTCCACACGACCGGCGCCGCGAAGATTTCGCAGCACAACGCACCCATCGCCGCCTGATCTGGAATGAGGCGAAACGAGGAGGAAACATGAAAACGATCATCGGCGTGCTTGCCCTGGCCGCCATCGGTGTGGCCTATTTCGTGGGCTACTGGCCGGAGCGTCAGAGTCGACTGGCCACGGAGACCACCCTGGAGGCGACCCGCGCGAACCTGGAGCAAGCGCAAGCGCGGAATCGCTTGTACGGCCTGCAGTCAAAACTCATCGAACTGCTGACCACGGTGGAGGCGAGAAACTTCGGCGAAGCCCAGGGCCAGTCCACGGTGTTCTTCAACGAAGTGCGGACGGAGGCTGGCCGGCCCGATCAGAGCCAGGTGCGATCCATCCTCGAGGGCATCGTCGCGGGGCGGGACACGTTGACCGTCGCCCTGACCCAGAACGACCCTGCCACCCTCGACATGCTGCACGCCTTAATGGCGCGCCTGCGCGAGGCCCTGGGCGAGACTCCACCCCCCGCCGCGACGGAGCCAATTCCTTCGCCCTCCGCCGTCCCCTCCCCGACCTAGCCGAGTGCTGAAAAAACTCCAGCACCCTGCGTATCCCGGCGAAAACCGGGATCCACGCCGGAACAAGAAAAGACGGAGGCTGACATAGGACACAAGGCCTCAACTCTGGCAAGGTCCGACGCGCTGGTGATCTTCGGGGTCACCGGCGACCTCGCGTACAAAATGATCTTCCCGGCGCTGTATGCGATGGCGAAGCGGGGCGCTCTCAACGTGCCCCTGGTCGGAGTCGCGACCTCGAAACGGAGTCTCGCGAACCTGCGCAAGCATGTCGCGGACGGAATCCGGAAGGCGGGTCCGATTGACGATGCCACGGCGCTGCGTCATCTGCTTTCTCTGTTCCGCTACGTGTCGGGTAACTACAACGACGAAGACACGTTCAAAGCCCTGAAGAAGGCGCTCGGCAAGGCGCGGCGTCCGGCGCACTACCTCGCCATTCCGCCCGCCCTGTTCGCGACCGTCATCAATGGCCTTGGTAGCGTGGGCCTCACGAACCATGCGCGCGTGATCATCGAAAAGCCGTTCGGGCGTGATCTCGCCTCCGCGCGCAAGCTCAACCGCCTCGCGCAAGCGGCGTTCCCAAGAAACGCCATCTTCCGCATCGATCACTACCTGGCCAAGGAAGCGATCATGAACATCCTCTATTTCCGCTTCGCCAATTCGTTCCTCGAGCCGATCTGGAATCGCAATTACGTGTCGAGCGTCCAGATCACCCTCTCCGAGAAGTTTGGCTTGAACGGTCGCGGGAAGTTCTACGAAACCATCGGCTGCCTGCGCGACGTGATTCAGAATCACCTGTTCCAGATCGTCGCTTTGCTCGCCATGGAGCCGCCCGCCACCCGAGACTTCGGAGCTGTCCACGCCGAGAAGGCGGCCGTCTTCCAGGCCATGCGGCCGCTCAAGGCGGATGACGTCGTCCGCGGGCAATATGCGGGCTACTGCAAGGAGCCCGAGGTGGCGCGGAAGTCCGACGTCGAGACCTACTGCGCCCTTCGACTCTTCATTGATTCGTGGCGCTGGGAGGGGGTGCCGTGGTACCTGCGTTCCGGGAAGATGCTGGCCGAGACCGCCGCCGAGGTGGTCGTTCAGTTCAAACCGCCGCCCCAACGCCTCTTCGCCGACTCGGGGCCTTTCAAGGGTCCCGCCAACCATCTGCGCTTCCGACTCTCCCCGAACCAGGTCATCGCACTCGCCGCCCGGGTCAAGTGCGCTGGGAAGGAGTTCGTCGGTGAGGAGCGGGAACTGTGCCTCGTCGACCATCAGGCGGGAGAGGAGACGCCCTACGAGCGCCTCCTGACCGACGCCATGGCGGGAGACGCAGCGCTCTTCAGCCGCGGGGACGCGGTCGAGGCTGCGTGGGCGGTGGTCAATCCTGTGCTCAAGAGGCACCACCCCTCCCATCGCTATAGGCGGGGGACCTGGGGGCCGAAGGCAGCGGACGCTCTGATCGCAGCGCACGGGGGCTGGCGCAATCCCGTGCCCGTGGGGGGCACTTCGTGAGGGCGGAGCGCGAATGAGCGGGGCGAGCCCGTGCCTGCTCGCCATCAACGGGGGCTCGTCCAGCATTCGTTTCGCCGTGTACGAAGCCGGCAAGGCGCCGCGGCGACGGCTTTCCGGCGCGATCGATCGTATCGGCGAGAAAGACGCCGCTTTGACGGTTGACGGCCAGGCAGGGAAGGGGCCACGGCTTCCCGGTCTCGCCGCCGCCAACCATCTCCAGGCGGCGGAGGTCCTGCTCGACTGGCTGGAGGCGCAGCCGGTGTTCGCTTCCGTCGAAGCTGCGGGACACCGGGTGGTGCATGGCATGAAGCACTCCGAGCCGGAACGGATCACGAAAAAGCTGCTGGTGGAACTGCGCCGCATCACGCCTTACGATCCCGAACACCTGCGGAGCGAGATCGGGTTGATCCGGGCGTTCTCCCGGCGGCATCCCGGGACGCCCCAGGTGGCCTGCTTCGACACCGCGTTCCACCGCACCATGCCTCCGGTCGCCCGGTTGCTGCCCATCCCGCGACGCTATGCGGCGAAAGGCGTGGAGCGATACGGCTTCCATGGGCTCTCCTACGCCTACTTGATGGAGGAGCTTCTGCGCCTCGACCCGGTGTTGGCTATGGGTCGCGTGATCCTCGCGCATCTCGGTAATGGCGCCAGCCTCGCCGCCGTCCGCAACGGCAAGAGCGTCGACACCAGCATGGCCTTCACCCCTACGGCGGGACTGGTCATGAGCACCCGCACCGGAGACCTGGATCCGGGTGTCGCCTATTACCTGGCTCGCACCGAGGGCATGAGTGCTACGCGCTTTCAGCGGATGGTGAACCACGAATCCGGCCTGCTGGGGGTCTCTCGGACCAGCTCCGACGTGCGCGACCTGCTCGCGCTCGAAGCCACCGACGTGCGCGCGGCGGAAGCGATCGAGCTCTTCTGCTACCAGGCCCGAAAATGGATCGGGTCCTTCGCCGCGGTTCTCGGCGGCCTGGACACGCTCGTTTTTGCCGGAGGCATTGGCGAGAACGCCGCCGTCGTTCGTGAG
>JAENWE010000259.1 GCA_016650185.1 Vicinamibacteria bacterium
CTCTGGATCGGATCGAACGGAGGTCTCGTGGGCATCCGCGGCGGCCAGGTGGAGCGCCACGATGAGGCCGAGGGGGCGCGGCCGATCGTTCTTTCGCTGCTCGCTACCACGGGCGGACGACTTCTGGTAGGCACTTATCGAGGTCTGTTCGAGTTACGCGCCGGTCGTCTGATTCGCGTAGATGGGGCTCGTGACCTGGCCGGCACCGCGGTGCGCAGCATGGTAGAAACCGCAACCGGTTCGGTCTGGATCGGCACCGAGAATGGGATGGTCGAGTACCGACCGGGATCGCGACCCTCTTTCGTCACCTCGAACAACACCCAAAAGGCCAGCATCCCGGTTATCCGCGAGGCTCGGGCCGGCGGCCTGTGGCTGGGCCTCGAAACGGGAGGGATCTATCGCTACCAGGGCGGACAATTCATCGCCCAGGACTGGGCGGGTCCCATGGGCCCGATCCGTGATCTTCTTGAAGACGAACGGGGTGTATTGTGGATCGGCGGCATGGGTCTCGGCCGACTGGAGCACGGCCGGCTCGTGCGCTTCGGCGCCGCTCTTGGATTCGCCGAGCGCAGAGTCCACGCCATGCTTCGAGACGGTCTCGGCAATCTGTGGATCAGCACGAACACCGGCATATACCGGGTTCGGCTAGACGATCTCGATGCGTTCGCGAAGGGCGCCGCTCCGAAGCCTCACTTCGAGCCTTTCAGAGAGAGCGAGGGCGTATCCGCGGCCGAGGGAAACGGGGGCAGCCAGCCCGCCGCGTGGCGGACCCAAGACGGACGCCTGTGGTTCGCGACCGTTCGAGGCCTCACCGGAGTTGATCCGGCGGCGGCGATGAAGCCCGACCCCCCGGCGGTGGCGCGGATCGAAGCGGCATTGATAGACGGCGGCCGCGTCGAACGCAAGGCGACGCTCCCCCCGGGGGCCCGTCGTATCGAGTTCGTATATACCGGGCTGCGACTCACGTCGCCGCTGACAACACAATTTCGCTATCGGCTCGATCCGGTCGACCGCGAATGGTCGGATGCAGGGTCACCACGGAGCGTGGCCTATGCCCGCCTCGCACCCGGCGCCTATCGCTTCCGCGTCGCCGCCGCCGGACGTGACGGGCTTTTCCACGAAGATCCCGTCCCGTTCGACTTCGAGGTGCCGCCCTACTTCTACGAGCGGGGCCTGTTCCGCTGGGGTCTGCTCGCCGCGGTCTTCCTGTTCGTGCTCGGCGGGGCCACCCTGCGGGTTCGCGAACTGAGAGGCAGGGAGAGTGAACTCGAGAGAATCGTGGCAGAGAAGACCCGGGATCTCGAACGTCTCGCTTCCGAAGATCCCTTGACCGGTCTCGCCAATCGGCGTCAGTTCGACCGCGAACTCGAGAAGGAGATCCTGCGCGCGCGGAGGTCCGCGCAACCGATCGCCTTGCTGATGGCGGATGTCGACACTTTCAAGGCCTACAATGACTCCTATGGACATCCCCAGGGAGACGAGTGCCTGCGCCGCATCGCCTCGGTGCTTTCGGCTCACGGTCGCCGCCCCGGAGATCTCGCCGCCCGGCTTGGCGGGGAGGAGTTCGGGTTGATCCTGCCGGAGATGGAAGGGGGTCTGGCCGAGACTCTGGCCGAGCGCGTTCGTCAGGCCATGGTGGATGAGAGAATGCCCCACTCCAGCGCTCCCCTCGGATACGTCAGCCTAAGCATCGGCGTGGCCACCGTCGCGCCTCATCGTCTCGAGTCGGTCACGTCGAAAGAGCTGGTCCAGGCGGCAGACGACGCCCTTTACGAAGCGAAGACCCGGGGCCGCAACCGAGTGGTCGTCCGTCCGGTGGGATCAGGTTCGTAGTCGCCTACGACCTATCGCTGTGCCAAACGGCGGTCGAGAGCGAGCCGAAACGCCACCATCTCCTGACCGTTGCGAACCAAAAGCACGTCGCCGACCATCACGGGGTGGTTCCAGGTCTTGCCCTCGATGGCCGCGAACCGCGCAATTTCGGTGAACTGGTCGATGCTCGCTCCGACCAGCGCCAGCTCGCCGTCCTCCGACAACACCAGGAGCAGATCCTGCTCGGCCAATAGAAGCATCTGGCCGTTGCCGTAGCGCCCGCCCTTCCATTTGCGCTTGCCGTCCTCGAGGTCAATGCACGAGAGGATGCTGCCGTCGAAGCCGAACGCGTGGCCCTTGTGCACCACGAGGTCATTGAAATAGGGCTTCAGCCCACGGGAGGTCCAGCGTTCCTCAACCACCCAGCCGCCCGGCTCGTGGGCGACCTTGATCCGGCGAGTTCCCATTCCACCCATCATGTCGGCGGAACTGATGAGGAGATCGCCGCCAGAAACCACGGCGGGCTGCACGATCGGGACGCCCTCCCACGCACTCTCCCAAAGTCTCGCACCGTCTTTCGGCACGAAGCTCGTGATCCCGGACCCGCCCATCAGCAGAACTTGCGCGGCCCCGTCGATCGACACGAGATGGGGCGAGCTGTAGCCGCCGCCGCGGGACGGAACGAACCACCGACGGTCGCCGGTATCAAGATCGTAGCCGACGAGCGCGCCGCTGGCCGCGACGATGACGACATCGTCAAAGACCAGCGGTGATCCGGCGAAGCCCCAGCCCGGCGCCTTGACTCCGTTGTCCTGCGCCACATCGCGCGACCACGCCACAACGCCGTCAGAGGCATTGAGCGCGTTCAGGATCCCTGTCGCTCCAAAGGAATACACCCGGCCGTTGTGCAGGGTGGGCGTCGCGCGGGGACCGGCGCCGCCATTCGACTCCCAGAATCGCGCCCCGTCGCGATGCATCCAGACCGGCTTGCCGGTGGTCAGCTTGTAGCAGGAGACAACCTCATCGTCACCGCGCTGCTCCTGGGTGTAGAGGAGATCGCCCTGGACCGCGAAGGACGACCAGCCCGGGCCGATCGGCCGCCGCCACAATTCGACCGGAGGCGATGTCGCCCAATCGGTCCTGATCCGCACGCCGCGGATGACGTCGTCGCGATCGGGTCCGCGGAAGCCGGGCCATTCGGCCGCCGGCTCCAACGCAGCCGGAACCTCGGCAACCGTCGCCGGGTCGTTGCCGGTCCCGGCCCGAGGCCGGTGGTCGGGCGGATTCGCAGCCGAAGCAGGCGTGGGAAGCCCGGAGGGATTCTTGCCCACCCCGGTCGAGACCTGAGACTCAGAAGTGGCGGCCGCCCCTGGGTTTGAGATAACCGCCGTCGGCGCGTCGCTGCCCTGGGCCAGAAGTCGCTCCTCGGCCGTCTCCGTCCACCGCCAGGCCAGATCGGCGCCGCCTCCACCGGAGATACCATTGGTTCGCACAAGCGCCCACACCGAGCACCCAGCCAGGATGGCGGCGACCATCGCGAGACGGCGAGGTCCAACCGCAAGACGCCGGCTCACCACGGCCCAGGCCACGAAGGCAAGGCTCAGGGTCAAGGGGACGGCGTAGACGAAGAACATCTTTCCCATCATCCCGGTCTGAATCGACGGATGCATGAGGGGTCGGGTCGCGAGAACCGCCCCGATGATCACAACCACGGCTCCCAGTCTCTCGGACCAGGGCGCCCGGCTGAAAAAAACCCACCAGGCGACGATACCCATTCCACCAACGAGACCGCCGAGAACCCCAACGATCATTGCGTCGGGCATCACCAGAGGGACCACAAACCAGGCCAGCAACTGGAGGACCACGATAACCACACCCGGCCATAGACGAAGGGGGCGTGGGACGGTCGATTGAGTGTACAGGGATCCGGCCATACCAACTTGAACGTTTTCCGGGGGGCTTTTGTTCACCGATCCTGTGAGGGCGCGCCGTTTGAGACGTGGTGTCCGTGAGTATGCTGCGGGTTGTGCTCTCATAAAAGAGCGCTTGCCCCCAGGAGAAGTCATGTTTCAATCGAGATTTCGAGGTTCCCGCGTTTCGGGGCTGATTCTTGTCCTCGCCGCCGGGCCGCTACTGGCCCAGCGTCCCGAGCGACTGGTGCTGCCGCCTTTTTCGCTGGAACAGGTGAAGAGTTACCCATTTCCCACGGAACTCACGGCGGCGGCCAGTGGGAGTCGGATCGCCTGGGCGTTCGAGGAAAGGGGCATCCGGAATATCTACGTGGCGGAAGGACCCGACTGGAACACCCGGGCGCTCACCCGCTACGGGCAGGACGATGGCCAGGAACTGACTTCGCTGGAGCTGTCCAAAGACGGCGCGAGCGTCGTGTACGTTCGGGGCGGCGACCACGGCTCGAATTGGGACGACAGCCTGCCGGTCAACCCGCTCGGCCTGCCCTTGCCCGGCCCGGTGCAGATCTTCTCCGTCCCATTCGAGGGCGGTGAGCCCAAGGCGATCAGTGATGGCGACCAGCCGGCGGTCTCGCCCAGGGGCGATGTCGTGGCCTTCATCAAGAACTCTCAGGTCTGGACCGCGCCGGTCGACGGCTCGACGCCGGCGAAGCGGCTGATCGCCGCCCGGGCCGAGAGCAGTGATCTCCGATGGTCGCCCGACGGCTCGCATCTGGCCTTCGTCTCGGGTCGAGGCGACCACGCCTTCGTGGGCGTCTACGCCAACGAATCGACGCCGATCACCTGGATCGCGCCCAGCACGTCGCGGGACTCGAGCCCGCGCTGGTCTCCGGACGGATCGCGGATCGCGTTCGTGCGACGGCCCGGCCTGGGGGGCGCGCCCTCGTCGATCCTCGAGCGGCGGCATCAGCCGTGGGCGATCTGGACGGCGGAGGCGGCCACCGGAGCCGCTCAGCAACTGTGGAAGGCCCCGGAAACGCTTCCCGGCTCACTCCCGACGACCCACGGGGGAGCCAATCTCGACTGGGCGGCGGGGGGCCGCATTGTCTTCCTCTCCTATGCCGACGGATGGCCCCATCTCTACTCAATCCCAGAGAAGGGCGGCGAGCCGCTCCTCCTCACCCCCGGGGCCTTCATGGCCGAACACATTCGCCTCACCCCCGACCGACGCTCCCTCGTGTTCGCCGCCAATCACGGCCCTGCAGCCGATGACCTCGACCGGCGTCACGTGATGCGCGTCCCGGTGGACCGGGCGCTCGTCGAACTCTTGACCCCTGGAACGGGGCTCGAGTGGTCGCCGGTCGTGACCGGCGACGGGCGCTCGATCGTCTACCTCGGCGCCACCGCGGAGCGCCCTCCCCTGCCGACGGTGCGGTCCGCGGCCGGTTCTGACCCTCGCATCTTGGCTGAGGAGCGCCTGCCCACCGACTTCCCGCTCGCCCAGCTCGTGGTCCCAAAGGCGGTCACCTACCGATCGGAGGACGGCGTCACCGTTCACGCCCAGCTGTTTGAGCGCCCCGGCGGCGCCGCGAAGAAGCCCGCGATCGTCTACGTCCATGGCGGTCCGCCGCGGCAGATGCTGCTCGGTTGGAACTACTCCTCCTACTACGCGAACGCCTACGCCCTGAATCAGTATCTCGCAAGCCGTGGGTTCGTGGTGCTCTCCGTCAACTACCGCCTGGGCATCGGCTACGGCTATGAGTTTCACCGGCCGGCGGGCGCGGGCGCGCAGGGCGCAGCCGAGTACCTCGATGTCAAGGCCGGGGGGGAGTACCTGCGCCGGCTGGGGCAGGTGGATCCCGCTCGCGTCGGGATCTACGGTGGGTCGTACGGAGGGTTCCTCACCGCCCTGGCGCTTGGCCGCGGCTCGGATGTGTTCGCGGCGGGGGTTGACATTCACGGTGTCCACGATTTCACCGCGGGGGGCTCCGGGGCGGGGGCGGCGTTTCAGTCCGCGATGACGGGGACTCAACGTTTTGAGCCGAGCGACCGCGACCAGGCTCTCGCGATCGCGTGGCGTTCCTCACCCGTCGCCTGGGTGGACGGCTGGCGATCACCCGTGCTGCTTATCCACGGCGACGACGACCGCAATGTTCGCTTCGCGCAGACCGTCGATCTGGCGCAACGCCTCAGCGCGAAGGGCGTTCCCTTCGAGGAGTTGGTGATCGTCGACGACACCCATCACTTCATGCGTCACGCCAACCAGCTCCGCGTGAACGCGGCCATCGCCGAGTTCCTCAGCCGCCGGCTCGGCGCGCCCGACCCGGCGAGCAGCGGGAGGCCCTAGCAGCCCGTGGTGAAAGTCCGGTCGCGTCGCAAGCGAGAGATTTTTCGTCAGATCAAGGCTCGGAACCGAAGGAATATCGGGAATATTGCGAGGTTGCGCAACGCAGAGATGGCGGAAAAGATCCGCTTCCGACGCAACCCGACTTTCACCACGGGCTGCTAGCCCGGATCGCTCCGTTGCCCGCCGTTGCGAGTCTTCCAGGGATTACATCCGTGAGCGTGTGCGAGAGACGCTCCACCGTCATCGCGAAGGCC
>JAENWE010000260.1 GCA_016650185.1 Vicinamibacteria bacterium
ACAAGAAGGGCCGCCCGCCGGGCACTGCACGCAAAGTTTCGCCGTATCGAGAAAGAGATCATCAAACAACTCTCCCAACCGGCAGCATAGAGCGGTCCCTCATTCAAACCGTTATCGGACCTTCGCCGCTGAGCGCCGGTCTTCCGCCAGTGGGGCTAGCAGCCCGTGGCGCAAGTCCCACCGCGTCGAAAGCGGATCTTTTCCGCCATCTCTGCGTTGCCAAACCTTGAAATACTCCAGGGTATTACTGCGGTTCGGCTAGAACCGAGCGAGGAACTTCCCGAGTACGGTGTTGAACTCCGCCGGCGTCTCCATCGAGGGCAGGTGCCCCGATTTTGGGATCATGGCTAGTTCCGAGCCCTTGATTTCCCGATGCATGATTTCCGCCTCGGCCCTTGGGGTGATGGCATCTTCCTCGCCACAGACCACCAGGGTCGGGGTCGAAATCTCGCGAAGAAAGGGAGTCGAGTCCTGCCGAGCAGCGATGCCGTGCAGTCCATCCGAGAGCCCTTGGGGCGAGCTCGCGAGCATAATGTCCTTGAGGCGGGCGATCACGTCGGCCCGCGAGGTCCTGGTGGTTTCGCCGAACACCTTGGGGAGGAAGAAATCCAGGGCTGCCTGCGGCCCTTCCTTCATGATTTTCGACGCGAGGTCGGCCCTGCCTTTTCTGGCCTCCGGAGAATCGGCTCCGGCCCGCGTGTCCACCAGGACCAGACCGCGCAGCAACGCTGCGTGCTTTTGAGCGAACGCGAAGGCCGCGTAGCCCCCCATGGAACATCCGACCAGAATGACCGGCCCCAGGCGCAGACGCTCGATGAGGACGGCCGCGTCCTCCGCGATCCTGTCCATGGTGAGAATGGCGTCACCGACCTCCGACCCGCCAAAGCCGCGGGCGTCGAAGCGGACGACCCGGTACCGAGGGGCCAGGGCCTCCTGGCCATCCCACATACCGAGCGACAAACCAAAGCCGTGAAGAAAGAGGACGGCCGGGCCACTTCCCTTGTCGTCGTACTGAACGGCCGTCCCACCGATGTTCATCTTCTTCATGCCGACTCTTTTTGGGTCAGTCGTCTTCATACTTGGTTCGACGCACCGATTCCGACTTCGCCCTTCGGCCGAGGGCGAGGCGCTCTTCGACGATGCGGTCGGCCACGACTCCGGGCGGCAACTCCTCCTCATGGGATCGCTGCCAGAGGTCGGCCAGTCTGGGTCCGATCAGACGCACTCGTTCCACCACGGCTTCCTCGTCCGCCTGTTTGGTCTCGTAAAGGAGACTCAGCAGTCCTCCGGCGTTCACCACGTAGTCCGGCCCCCACAGCACGCCGATCGAATGAAGAACCTCGCCGTGACGGGGCTCAAGAAGCTGCTCATTAGCTCCTCCCACGATGGCCTGGACTTTCAGCCGGGCGATGGTGTCGTCGTTCAATATGCCGCCCATGGCGTTGGGTGAGAACACATCCGCTTCCACGTCGTAGATTGCTTCTGGCTCCACCGCCTGGGCCTCGAACTCACGCGCCGCCCGGCGCGTGCGCGCCATGTCCGTATCGGCCACGGTCACGTGCACACCGTGTTCGGCGAGCAGCCTGGCCAGATGGAACCCGACCGCTCCCACTCCCTGGATGGCCACGTGCAGCGACGAGAACTCGCGACCCAGAACCGCCGACGCCGCGGCGATGCCTTCGAAGACGCCGAGGGCGGCCAGATAGGACGTGTCGATGGGAGAATCCTCGTTCGCGTGCGAGAGGTGCTTGGTGTGCCGCTGCATCACCTTGAGATCGCGAGGCTCGATGCCCATGTCGCATCCGGTGAAGAACCGGCCGGCCAGACGGTCGACCGCCTTCGCATAGGCCACGAGAAGCGCGCGGGTCTTGTCGCGGCTCGGATCGCCCACTAGGACGGCCTTGGCTCCGCCATAGGGCATCTCGACCATGGTGGCCTTGTAGGTCATGGCCCGCGCCAGGCGCAAGGCATCGACCACGGCGTCGTCATAGGTGGGATAGACACGCATCCGCGTGCCGCCCACACTCGGCCCGAAGGTGGAGTCGTGGATGGCGATCGCGCCCCGAAGGCCGGAATCCCGATCATGAAGAAGGATGACCTCTTCATGACCGAGCTTCGCCGCGAGCTCGAGGGCCGCTAATTCACCCACTTCTTCAGCCATCCCAACACTTCGTCGTACCAGAGCACCGAATTCTCCGCCTTGAGGACCCAGTGATTCTCCTCCGGGAACATGACCAGGCGCGAGGGGACACCCTGGCGCTGCAAGGCGGTGAAGATCTGGAGGCCCTGTTCGATGGGAAGTCGATAGTCCCGGTCGTTGTGGATGATGAGCATGGGAGTGGTGCACTGGTTGATGAACCGCGAAGGAGAGAACTTCTGGTATTGAGTCTGGTCCTTTCCCCAAGGCGGTCCGCCGAACTCCCAGTCACTGAACCACTGCTCCTCGGTGGACCCGGCCATCGAGGTCAGGTCGTAGACCCCGTCATGTGAAACGAAAGCCTTGAATCGCTTGGTCTGCGTGCACATCCAGTTCACCATGTACCCCCCATACGAGGCCCCGGCCGCAACCACCTTTTCCTTGTCGACGTAGGGAAGAGCCGCCGCGAACTCGGTGCCCTTCATGATGTCCTCGTAGGCCCTGCCGCCCCAGTCCCTGGTGACGTCGTCGGTGAAGGCCTGGCCGAAACCGGTCGAGCCGCGTGGATTGGGCGTAAGCACGACGAAACCGGCGCCCGCGAAGACCTGCGGGTTCCAGCGGTAGCTCCAGCTGTCGCCCCAGACTCCTTGGGGTCCGCCATGAGGCATCACGAGGAGCGGGTACTTCTTTGCCGGATCGAAGTTCGCGGGTTTGGTGATCCAGGCCTGGACCGTCTTGCCGAGAGCGCCCGCGTAGGTGATCGACTCGGATGGCCGCAGAGCGAACGGGGCCAGAGCGGCATCATTGACGCTGGTGAGGCGGGAAATCTTTCCACTCGCAAGGTCCACACTCACCACATCGGCGGGCTTCTGAAGGGAATCGAGGGCCATGATCGCCTTGGCGCCGTCCTTCGAGATCGACAACTGGGTGAGATGACCGTCCGCGACTTTCCGGGGGGCGCCTCCTGAAGAGGGGATGGCGAAGAGCGGGTTCATCGGTCCGTCGCCCGCGGTGAAGTAGATGGTCTTTGAGTCGGGCGACCAGGCGATCTCGTCCACGTTTCGATCGAAGGGCTCGCTCAGGTTTCGTGTGGTTCCGGTCTTCCGGTCGTAGACCATGAGACGCCAACGATCGGCCTCGAACCCGGCCTTCATTTGCGCGTGATAGGCGATCATCGAACCGTCCGGGCTGTAGCGGGGAAGGCCGTCGTAGCCGTTCGCCGCCCCGAACTTCTTCGCGGACCCGCCGCTCGTCGGCGTCAGGAACAGGTCGGCGTTTGTGGAGGCAGATTCGTCCTTGTCGTCGTTGCGGCCGAAGGCCACCTCCGCCCCGTCCGGGGACACGTCGAAATCGTCCGGGCCCGGATACGGAGGGACGTCCTTGTCGCCCGGGGTGAGATCGGTCGCCTCTCCGGTCTTCACGTCGACCCAGAGAACGTGCGAACGCAGGCCGTCCTCCCAGGTGTCCCAGTGGCGGACGAAGAGCTTGTCGTAAACGCGAATGCTCTCGTTCTTCTCGGACACCTTCTTCTTCGTACAGTCGTCGAAGCCCGCGCCGGCGCAGTCGGGGTGGACGTCCGCGATGACGACCAACTTGTCGGCCGTGGCCCACCGGAAATTGTTCACGCCCTGCGAGAGATGGGTCACCTGTCGCGCTTCACCGCCGTTCAGATCCAGGAGGTACACCTGAGACGAGCCGTCGCGGGTGGAGAGAAACGCAACCCGGCTGCCATCTTGGGAGAACCGGCCCTGCGCATCGGTCTTGGGGCTCGAGGTGATCGCGCGCGGGGCGCCCCCGGCGGCCGCGACCAGGTACAGGTCCGTGTTCCGACCCTTGCCCAGGTCGATCGAGGTCTGCTGGTACAGGACCCACTTTCCGTCGGGCGAGAGCTGAGGATCGGCGAGTCGCTTGAGCGCGTGCAAATCCTTGGCCGTGAAGTCGGGCGCGGCCAGCGCGAGTAGGGTGGCGAGGGTTAGAAACATGTCATGGATCTCCTGCGATGATGTTCACTCTATCGGGGTTCTCTGGCGCGACGGCCGCGCCCACCTGCCAGAGGATGAAGGCGTAATCCGAGGCGGTTTCCCGCAAGGCGTCGTATCGGCCAGACGCCCCCCCATGACCCGCGTCCATGAGGGTGCGAAGCAGCAAGGGCGCGTCGGTGGTTTTGAGGGTGCGCAGTCTGGCCGCGTACTTGGCCGCCTCCCAGTACATCACCTGCGAATCGTTGAACGAGTTCCGCAAGAGGATGGCCGGGTAGGGTCTCTTCTCGAGATTGCTGTACGGGCAGTACGCGCGCATCACGCGGTAATCGGCCAGGACCTTTGGGTTTCCCCACTCTTCGAATTCGGCCACGGTGAGGGGCAGGTCTTCGTCCAGCATCGAATTGAGAACGTCTACGAAGGGTACCTTGGCGATCACCGCCTTCATCAGATCGGGACGCAGATTGGTGACTCCGCCCATCAAGAGACCGCCCGCCGAGCCGCCCTCGATGACCAGCCTCGGGCGGGAGGTGTAACCGCGGTCGATCAGGCTGGTGGCGCAGGCGATGAAGTCGGTGAAGGTATTCATCTTTGTGGCCATTCGCCCCGCGTCATGCCACGCCTTGCCCATCTCTCCTCCGCCCCGGATGTGGGCCAGGGCAATCACGAAGCCGCGATCGATGAGCGACAGCCGCGGGGAGACGAAGGAAACAGGGTAGGGATATCCGTACGAACCGTAGCCGAGAAGATACATGGGCGCGGTTCCGTCAACCGGTGTGTCGCGCCGTCGCACCAGGGAGATCGGGATCTGAACGCCGTCCTCCGTCCGCGCGGACGTCCATTCGGAAATGTAGTCGCCGCGGCTGAACGAGCCGATGACCTCGGTCTGCTTGACCAGAGTGCTCCTGCCCGTGATCAGATCGAGGTCGAAGACCGAAGGGGGCGTCACCAGGGACTGGTACGCATAACGAAACACGGTCGCCGTGTAGTCGTGGTTGTCGCGGGGAAAGGCCGAGTAGGTGGGCTCTTCGAACCGGCCCTCGAGGCCGGGCGACAGGTCCAGGCGAAGCGATCTGAAGCGGGGCAGCCCCCCGGATCTTTCGCCGAGCACGGCGTGGTGTTCGAGGGCGATCACCGATTCCAGCATGACGTCTTCGCGATGGGGAACAAGCTCTCGCCAGTTCTCCTCGCCTGGAGCCTCGACCGGAGCCTCGACCAGGCGGAAGTTGCGGCCCCGGTCGTTGGTGCGAATCAGAAAACGGTCGCCTTGATGGTCGAGGTCGTACTCGTGGTCTTGCCGTCGCCTGGAAACCAGAGTCCAGGCGGCCTGAGGCGTTCCCGCGTCGAGCAGATGGATCTCGGCCGTGGTGTGCGATCCGGTGACCAGGAACAAGAACGCTCCGCTCCGCGATCTGAGGATGTCCAGGTTGAACCTCTCGTCATCCTCTTCGAACGCCAGAGCCGGCTCCTCGTTGCTGAACACGGCGATCCGATAGAGGCGCGCCGCCCGCTTCGCGTGATCTTCCTCGGTGAAGAAGAGGGTGTTCGAGTCGGCGGCCCAGGCGACGGAGACGGTCTTCTCGAACGCGCGAGCCCAGAGCGCGCCGGTCCGGAGGTCCTTGACCTGAAGCCGGTACTGCCGGAAACCGGTGTCGTCGGTCGAATAGGCGAGGAAACGCCCGTCGTCGCTCATGGCATAGGCGCCGAGCGACATGAACGACCGGCCTTCGGCCAGAGCATTGACGTCGAGCGTTGTCTCAGCCGGAGCGGCGGCATTCTGGTCGTTCAGGCGGCGACGATGGTGGATGGGGTACTGCAGACCCTTCACTGTTTGCACCCAGTGTTCGTAGCCGCGGAAACGATAGGGGGCCGAGGTGTCGTCCTCCTGAATGCGGGCCAGCATTTCGTCATAAAGAGATGACGAGAGATCGGCGAGAGGGGCCGTGACCCAATCGGCGTATTCGTTTTCCGCCTCCAGATAGGCCCGAACCGCGGGGTTCTCCTTCTCGCGCAGCCAGAAGTAAGGATCTTCCAGCGTTTCTCCGTGGAGGGTGATGGTCCTCGGAATGGTTGCGGCCTGGGGCGGCTTCATGCTCGGCAAGAGTCCAAGGCTAGTTCAAACCATCCGCCCGGGTTTATGAGCCCATCGGCTCATGATCTGTGCTCCCGTCGGCTATGTGAGAGTCAGGGCGGAAAGGTCCACCAGTCCGGTCACGGTCGGCTGGAAGCCGCGGAGGCGCCAGGTGTGGGCGACGCACGCCCGGCCATACATCAAGGGCACCAGGGGAACGTCTTGTCCCAGGCGGAGCCCGATCTCAGAAAGGGTTTCGTCCCGTCGCTCCTTTCGATAGACCGCGATGAGTCTGTCGATCTCGGCGCTTCGGTACCGGGAGAAATTGAAAGCGAACGAAGCGCCCTCGGCTCCTTCTGGAACCGCCTCCGATCCGACCACGGCCGAGAGATAGTCGCTTGGGTCAGGGCTGTCCGGGATGTTGCCCATGATCGCGAGGTCGTAATCGCCCGAGTTCACTTTCTCGATCAAGTCGCCCGAGGGAACTTCGGAGGCGTCCACATTGGCGCCGAGGCGCCGGAACCTGTCCCGCAAATGCCGGGCGACCGCTGCCGGAGCGGGTAGATACGGGCGAGGGGCCGGCGAGTAGACGATGGACAGGGGCTCCGAATAGCCCCCTGCCTCCTGCCATTCGGCGCGCGCTCGTTCGAGGTCCGGAGTGAGCCGGTCGTTGGTCTTACCCAGGGCGGGGGGAAGAAGCCCGGTGGCGCGGAAAGCGAGCGGGTTCTCGCCGAACGCGATCTCCGCCACCACGGTGCGATCGATGGCTTTGGCCAAAGCGCTGCGGAGACGCACGTCCTTGAGACGCTCATTGTTGAGATAGAGAATGCAGGTCGAATTGACCGGCTTCATCACCACCGCGGTGTTTTTGAGCAGATTGATATCCCGCCAGGACAGGCGAGGGGCCAGGTCCACCTCGCCTTTCTCGATTGCGGCCAGAAGGGCGGTCGGCCGTCCGGTTTGTGTGTCGACCGGGAAGGTCCGGATTTCGATGGAGTCGATCTTCGCCGGCGTTCGGGCATGAGGATTTCTCACCAGGCGCACCACGTCGTCGTCCGTGGGTCCCAGCATGTAGGGGCCCGTGCCCAGGATCTGGTTCCCGCTCTGGCGATAAAGCATGCCGCACATGGTCAGGAATAGATCAAAACGCGTATTGGGCGCGAACAGGGTCAGGACCACGCGCCCGTCGCGGAACGATGCGGAAGCGCGAGTGGTGAACACCGGATCCTGGGCCAGGGCGGCCACCACATCCTCGGGAGTGACCGCGACTCCGTCGCTGAACCGAGCGTCCCGTCTTACCGTGGTTGCAAACTTGAGTCCTGCGCTCCCCCCCTCTTCGACCAGCTTTTCCTGGAAAAGAGCCGGGATCGCGTCTCCAGTCGACGAGGCCAGAAACGGCGTCTCGAAGATCTGCCGGGCCAGAAGGATGGTGGTGGCCTCCGCCATGGTTCGTGGATCGATCGCACCGGGCGGATCCACGACGCCGATGCGCAGCACGGAGAGTCCAGAGGCCATGAACCAATTCTAGGCCCGCTTTCCGGCCCCTGGATGCTGATGGACCTCGAGCGTCCTGCCGTCTCCGAGGCAGGACACTACCCAGCCTGGACTAGCGTCGGTCGTAACGACCGTCGCGCCGATCGTCGTACCGACTGCGACCGCGCCGGTTCGAGTAGCTCTGAGCGTAGCCTTCCTCGAAGCCGCGACGATAGGCATTCACGTACTCGTAGCGGGGTCCGTAGTCACGACGGGTATCCGGAATCCCCTTCCCGATATCGCTTCTCGCCCAGTCGACCAGGGCCTTTTGGAAGACTTTGGAACATCCAGGCTCCCGAGGTCTCCGCCGCAGAACGGCTCTCGGTCATCAAGCGAGTGGCCAGAGCCATGCAGCACCTCTGACCCCGCTCGAGTCGCCGAAGCGCGGCCGCAGAAGTTCCGTGTCCACTCGGTCAGAGAACACAAACCGCGACCATTGACGAGGGACGTCCGTATACAGCCGTTCGATGCTCGACAGACCTCCGCCGAGAACGATGGCGTCTGGATCGAGGACGTTGATGATGGTGGATAGCGCGCGCACGAGTCGATGGACGTAGCGGTCGAGGCACAAAACGGCCGCGGGCTCGCCCACGCCCGCCCGATTGACCACCACAATCGCGTCTTCTCTAAGGCCGGTAGTGTGTTCGTAGTCTCTTGCGAGTCCCGGTCCGGATAGCCAGGTTTCGATGCAGCCTCGGAGACCGCAGTAGCACTCGGCGCCCGGCACCTCGACTGGTTCGGGCCAGGGAAGGGGATTGTGTCCCCATTCCCCGCCTACCGCGTTCCGGCCCCTCTGCACCTGACCATTCATCACGACACCTCCGCCCGTGCCGGTGCCGAGAATGACGCCGAAAACACACCCACGTCCCTCGGCCGCGCCGTCGCTCGCTTCGGAGAGGGCAAAGCAATTGGCGTCGTTCTCGATCCGAACCGGACGATCCAGGGCGAGTTCCAGATCGCGGTGAAGGGGTCGGCCATTCAGGCAGACCGAGTTCGCATTCTTTACCAGACCGGTGGCTGGCGAAATGATCCCCGGCATCCCCATCCCAAAGGAACCGGGAGCGCCCACTTCGTCTTCAATGTGCTGGACCACCGCGGCAATGGCCCGGACCGTGCCCTCGTAGTCACCTTGCGGGGTGGAGACTCGCCGACGAGCGACGATGGTCCCCGCATCGTCGAGGGCCACGCCTTCGATCTTGGTTCCACCGAGGTCGATGCCGATGCGCACGTTCACACCGTCAGGTAAATGCCGCGCTTGTCCAGCCACCACAAGGCCGCGTACCAGCCCAGCACGTTTGCGAGGGCGTAGCCGAGCGAAGCGTTGATCGGCGCGAGCCAGGACAGGAACACCGTTCGGTAGAGGAATACCTGGGAGGACACCGAAGCGCCGTCGAGCGGCAGTTTGATGAGGCCCATGGTCTTGGCCAAAAGGCCTGACGCCACGAAGACCACGATGGCGTTGACTCCATAGATGACGAACGGCTTCAGACCGGACTTATAGCCCTTTACGTCCGCCACCCAATAGAACCCGGCCAGAAGCAGGGAGGCAAGTCCGGCGGTGAAGAGGACGTACGAGGATGTCCAGAGGCTCTTGTTGATAGGAAACACCGTGCTCCAGGCCAGGCCGGAGATGGTGAAGACGGCCCCGGAAATGACCAGTCGGCGGATGATCTCCGCGGCGCTCAGGCCGGCGCGGAAAAGCGATCCGGCCAGGTACCCAAAAAGAGTGGTCCCGACCGCGGGCAAGGAGGAGAGCAGTCCTTCAGGATCCCAGGTTTTCGAAGACACCCACAGATGAGACCCGAAGATCAGACGATCAAGCCACGCCCCCAGATTTGTCTCAGGCTCGAGATTGGGAGCAAGGCCGCCCGGCACCGGAACCACGGTCATGAGAAACCAGTAGCCGAGGCAGCAGGCGGCGGCGATCGCTGCCGCTGCCTTCCTCCCGAAGTGCTTCTTGATGAGGAAGGCCACGAAGTAGCACAATGCGATCCTGGCCAGGACGCCGGGAATGCGCACGGTCAGAAGATTGAAGCGCGGATAGAAGGCCATGAAGAAGCCGAGGCCGAAGATCTTCAGGGCGCGGACGGCCGCCGCTTTGGTGGTTCCGCGAGACGAGAACGCAAGTGACGCCCCGACCAGGAAGAGAAAGAATGGAAAGATGAGATCGGTCGGCGTCCAGCCGTTCCATTTCGCGTGCTCCAGCGGCCAGTAGATGTGACCCCAGTCGCCCGGATTGTTCACCAGGATCATGGCCGCGACCGTCGCTCCTCGGAACGCATCGACCGACACCAGGCGCTCGCGATTCATGAATGGTTCTAGGCCGCCATCCTACAAGCGAAGCAATCGCTCTTTCAGGCTTGCGTAGTCAGGCTCTAAAGGTTCGCTCATCGATGGGCGAGCGAGCATGTCCCGCAGCGAGGGGGGCGGCGCCACGACATGTCCCGCGACCGGCTCGACGACCTCTTCAAACTTGGCCGGATGTGCGGTGGCCACCACGCACAAGGCGGCGTCCGACCCGGCTCGTCGCTCGCGTTCCAGCACCTCGACCGCGCACGCGGTGTGAGGACAGAAGATCCGCTGATATTTGGTTTCACCTTCGTGAATACGGGCGCGGATCGTCTCGTCGTCCACCGAAACCGCCGCCACCGCTCCCCGCAGAGTCGGGTCTTCCGCCATCATGAAGCGCAGCCTGGCCACGTTCGATGGATCGCCCACGTCCATGGCATTGGCGAGCGTGCGGACGCTCGGGCGCGCACGATAGTCGCCCGTCTCGATGAACTCGGGGACAGTCCGGTTGTGGTTGGTGGCGAAGAGCACGCGATCGATGGGAAGCCCCATGCGCCTCGCCATCAGGGCGGCCACGCCGTTCCCAAGATTTCCCGTCGGTACGATGAACGAGAGTGGCTTCGCGGTGGCGCGAAAATGCTGGAGAGAGGCGAAGGCGTAATAGGTCGTCTGAGGCAGAAGGCGACCCAGGCTGATACTGTTCGCCGAAGACAGAGGAACCAGATCGCGCAAAGCGACGTCGGCGAACGCCTGCTTCACCAGAGCCTGGCAGCGGTCGAAACCCGACGGCACCCGCAACGTGAGAATGTTGTCTCCGAAGCAGCCCAGCTGATGGGCCTGGCGTTTGGAGACGCCGGCCTCGGGGTACAAGATGACCACGCGGAAGCCGGGTCTGCGGTGAAACGCGGCCGCCACGGCGCTGCCCGTATCCCCGGAGGTGGCCACCAGAATCGTGAGGGGTCGAGCCGAAGAGCCGGGAACGCGCATGCGCCCGAGGGTGTTCGCGAGGAACCTCGCCCCGTAGTCCTTGAACGCCGCGGTCGGGCCGTGGAACAACTCGAGGACATGAGTGTCTTTCGCGATCAAGACCATCGGGGTTTCGAGGTTCAGACTCTCGTCGCAGATCTCGCCCAGGTCCATCACAAGCGGGTCGCCGACGAAGAACCGATTTAGAAGAAGGCGGGCGGTCTGGGGCAGCGTCTCACAAGAGTCGAACGTCCCTTGAGGGAGAGCCTCCATCTCCTCGGGGAGGTAGAGCCCCGAATCCGGAGCCAGACCGGCGAGCAGCGCCGACTGAAGGTCCACCGCCTTCGCGAGGCCGTTCGTGCTGATGAACTTCATGAGATCACACGCGCCCCGGGGCCATCCACTGGAGAGACGAAGGCTTCGGAGTCGAGACCCGCGTCCGCGAACGCGGACCGCATGGCGAAAGTCGCGGCCTCTGCGGTCAACGAATCCTGGAACCATGCGAAGACACTCGGCCCCCCTCCCGATATCGAAGCGCCGAGGGCGCCGGCGTCTATGGCCGCCTGCTTGACGTTTCCAAAACCCGGAATCAGATGGGCGCGTCGGGGTTCGACCAGAACGTCGTGGAGACCGGCTCGAATCGAGTCGAGATCGCCGGTGAAAAGCCCCACCACCAGCTGAGCGAGCCCGGCGCTTTGGGCCACGAAGTCCGAAATGGCATAAGTCGCGCGGAGCGCCTCCCGGGCCCGGCGTGTTTCGAGCACGAGATGCGGATGGACGAGGACACTGGTCAGGCCGGGAGGGACGGGGAGCCGGATCAATCGGTTCCGGCTCGCCAGGGTCAGGCCGCCCAGCAACATCGGACCGACGTTGTCTCCGTGGTATCCGCCGCTCGCCGCCGCCTCGCCCTCGAGGGCAAAGGGGTAGAGCTCGTGAACGGTCATCGGCGAGTCCAACAAGGCGTTGGCGGCCAACAGGGCGGCCACGGCGGAGGCGGCGGATCCGCCCATCCCAGACCCCAGGGGAATGCCCTTCACAATGTCGATCTCAAAGCCAAAACCGAGGCCACGATCGAGCCGGAGAACATCCAGAGCGCGGAGCGCGGTGTTTCGTACCGAATCCATGGGCAGGTCAAGCACCACACCGGTGACGGAGCGGGCCCGCACTGCCGGTTCATCGATTCTTCGAACCGAGACCCGGTCCTTCGGACCAAGGAGGGTGTGACCGAGGATGTCGAAGCCGGTGGCCACGTTGCCGATCGAGGACGGCGCCTCGGCGGTGACGGTTTGAGCGTTCACAGGACCTCGCATTCTCCCACCTCAAAGCCCCGGCGCAACGTGTGCTAGCTTCAGTCTCGATGCCCGATATCTTCGATCCGAACGCGCCCGCCAATGCCGAAGGCATTTTCGGCCTGCCCGATACTCCCGAAGATTCGCGGGTCGTCCTCCTCCCCGTGCCCTGGGAGGCGACCGTGTCGTATGGAAGCGGAACCGGAGACGGCCCGGCGGCTATTCTGCGCGCGAGCCGTCAGGTCGACCTTCTGGATCGCGACACCGGAAAGCCCTACGAATCAGGGATCGCCATGTTGCCTATTTCGCAAACCGTTCGCGCCTGGAGCGACGAAGCGAAGGCGCTGGCCGCCACCATCATTGAAAACGGGGCCACGCAAAGGGACGCGCAACTGGAAATGAACCTCGGCCGGGTCAACGATCTGGGCCGGCTTCTGAACGGATGGGTGGCGAGCGAAACCCGGGCCTGGCTGCAGTGCGACAAGATCGTGGGCATCGTGGGCGGCGATCACTCGGTGCCTCTGGGCGCGATCAGCGCCATTGCCGACAAGCATCCGGGCCTGGGGATCCTCCACATCGACGCCCACGCCGACCTGCGGATCGCCTATGAAGGCTTCACGTTTTCCCACGCCTCGATCATGGACAACGTAATACGCGATATCCCCACTGTCTCCAAGCTGGTTCAAGTTGGAATCCGGGATTACTGCGAGCAGGAAGAGGAGGCGATCCAGCACAGCGCCGGAAGGATCAAGACCTTCTATGAATCCGATGTTCGTCGCGAACTGCTCGACGCCGGGTCCTGGCGAAGAGTCTGCAACCGGATCGTGGCGGAGCTGCCGGAGACCAACTACATCTCCTTCGATATAGACGGCCTTGATCCCACGTTGTGCCCCAACACCGGAACGCCGGTTCCCGGAGGCCTCTCGTTTGCCGAGATGGTGCTGCTGTTGCGGACCCTGGTCGACAGCGGCCGTACCATCGTGGGGTTCGATCTGGTCGAGACCGCGCCCGATCCGACCGGAGCCACCGAATGGGATGGCAACGTGGCGGCGCGGGTCCTGTACAAGATGATCGGGTTCGCACTGATGTCGAACCGCGGCCTGCCCCCGGCAGCCTGAGAGAGGCTTAGCACAGCTAGGACATGGGTTTCTCGTCGGTCGCCACCGAGAATCTGCGGTAGTTCCAGTACACGGTGGTCCTTCGAATCCTGAAGGTCTTGAAGAAGAAGGCCCGTCCGGTGGCGAGGGTCATCACCCGCTTCGGCAGCCAGACCCCGTCCTGAACCGAGGTGAACTCCATCACCAGTTCGAACGCGCCCACTTTCACCCCGGCGGCGACACTCGCCTTCTCGCCAGGAGTGTTCCGGGCGTCGAGCCGGACCACACGTTTGTCCGCTTCGTCGACATACATGCGGCCCATCAGGATCTTCGCCACGGCATTGGTGGTGCGGTTCGAAGAAGCCGTAGGAGCCGCGTTTTCACGGGGCTTGAAGTCGAACACCAGCGTCGCCCGGCCATCGCGCATTTCCCGGCCCACGGTCTGGAACTCGAACGAATCCACCAGGCTGGAAAGTCGGATCCCAGGGCGCTCGTTTACCGTTCTTCCCCCGGCGATGGCTTTGGCCTTGTCTTCCGCCTTCCGATCGACCTCGGCCTGCTCCTTTGGGCTCAGCGGCACCCCATCCTTCGCGACCAGACGTCGAACCGGGCGTTTGTCCACGAAGTACACTTGATACGCCCAGATTTCGCGTGAAGTGGCGCCGCCTTTCTTATCAAGGTCTTCCTTCATCTCCACCATGTCGTACGAGTAGTCGTTGATGGCTCCGTCCTGTGAGCGCGGATCACGAAGAACGCTGCGAACGTAGGCGTTCCCCTCGAGCAGCGGGGCCGGTTCCTGTGCGGTCGTGGCGGAACCGAGCAGAATTCCCGCGATCGTGAGGTGCAAGAGCAGCCCTGACGACAAGGGAATCAGCTCGAAAGACGGGTGGCGATGGCCTCCGCCACTTCTGAGGTGGAAGCCGAGCCCCCGAGATCGTGGGGCAGATGCTTTCCTTCCATCAAGAGCGAAGAAACCGCGTTTCGCACCCTGGTCCCCGCGGCGTTCTCCCCGATGTAGTCGAGCAACATGGCTCCAGAGAGGATCAAAGCTATGGGATTGGCGAGGTTCATTCCCGCGATATCAGGCGCGCTTCCATGAACCGCCTCGAAAGTGGCGCCCCTTTCCCCGATATTGGCGCCCGGAGCCAGACCGAGGCCCCCCACGAGACCAGCGCACAGATCCGACACGATGTCGCCATAGAGATTTTCGAGCAGGAGCATGTCGAACCGTGTGGGGTCCAGGACCAATTGCATGCAGCAGTTGTCCACGATGATGTCGTCGTACTTGATCTCGGGATAATCGGCGGCCACCCGGGCGCAGCAATCCAGGAAAAGCCCATCCGAGAGCTTCATGATGTTGGCCTTGTGAACCGCGGTAATCCGCTTTCGTCCGTTCTCTCGAGCGTAAGCGAAGGCGAACTTGGCGATTCGAGTCGAGGCCTTCTCGGTGATGACCTTGATCGATTCCACCACGCCTGGGACCACGATGTGCTCGAGGCCTGAATAGAGATCCTCGGTGTTCTCGCGAACGATGACCAGATCGACGTGGTCGTAACGGCTCTTGACCCCGGGCATCGATTTGACCGGGCGGACATTCGCGTAAAGGTCGAGGGTCTTGCGCAGGGCCACATTTATGGAGGCATGACCGCTTCCTATCGGCGTGGTGGTGGGACCCTTCAAGGCGAGACCGTTCGTTCGAATGGAGTCCAGGGTCTTCTGGGGGAGTGGTGTGCCCTCCAGGGCGATGGCCATGGCGCCCGCCACTTCTGCCTCCCACTCGATGACCACACCGGTCGCCTCCAGGACCCGGACCGTGGCCGACACCACCTCCGGACCGATGCCGTCGCCCGCGATCAACGTCCCTTTGCGAATTCCGGTCATGAGATTCCCTCGACGTGGTTCTTCTTCAGGATTTCCAGAACGGCCTCCGGCGTCGCCGCCCTCTGCAGAATCCGCGCTTCGGTCGCTCCCACTTTCCCACGCGCCACCAGTGAGTTCTGAATCCAGTCGACCAGGCCTTGCCAGTGGGCCGTATCGCCGGCCAAAATGATGGGAAAGGGCTCAATCTTCTTGGTCTGCACCAGAGTCACGGCCTCGAACAGTTCGTCGAGGGTTCCGAAGCCGCCCGGCATCACCACAAAGGCGCGGCTGTGTTTCACGAACATCACCTTGCGCACGAAGAAATACTTGAAGGAGACGGTGTGGGTGAGGTAGGGGTTGGGCTTTTCTTCGTGAGGGAGGCGTATGCACAGGCCGACCGAGTTGCCGTTCGCCTCGCGCGCCCCCCGGTTCGCCGCTTCCATGTCTCCCGGACCGCCTCCCGTGATGACGTCGTAGCCCGCTTGGGCCAGTGCCGCGCCCATGGCTCGGGCGCTGTCGTAGTCCTCGCTGCCCGGCTTTGACCGCGCTGACCCGAAGACGGCCACGCCATGGTCAATGTCCTGGAGCTCGTCGATGCCGTCCACAAATTCAGACATGATCCTGAACAAGCGCCAGGCGTCCTTGCCCGAAAAATCTATCCCGGAAAAACCAATACCCTCAGCCATGGCGCTCATTATCACTTGCCTGGGCCTTTGGAACCTTTCCCCCCTCCAGGGCGTTAGAAGAGACAGAACCACACTGTCCCTGGAGAAAAAGCCCCATGTTTCAACGACTTGCGATCACATGCTCCCTGGCCTTCGCCAGCATCGGTTGCCTGGTGAATGTCACCCATGTCTCGAACCCGGACAGATACTTCGAGGAAGCGATGAGAAACGCCCGGGCGGTTGCGGGCAGGCAGGGCCCAGCCCGCGAGCTCCATGTTCTCGTTTATGACGCCGACGAGCGAAAACTGGTGAGGGTCGACCTTCCTCTTGGGCTCGTCTCGAGACTGGCCCGCGACGCGGATTTCGACTGGGACTTTGACGACTTCGACGTCTGCAACTCGTCCCGTCACGGGTGTTCCGAGGCCCGACATCGGCTGAGAAGGTTCAGTGGGAGGGATCTGGCGAAGCTTCCCCTTGGACCCCTGGTTGAGGTGAGCGACGATGATGGCGAACGCGTCTTTGTCTATTTGCGCTGAGGTCGCAGAAGATCGCATCTTGTGGAGCGGTGGAACGGAATCGCCGATACCGATCTGCTCGCCCGGCTTTCGGCGGGAGATGAGGACGCCCTGTCTCCGCTCATGGTCCGGCATGAACGACGGCTCTATGGGATCGCCTACGGCTATTTGCGAAACTCCGAAGATGCCCTCGAAGTTGTTCAGGATGCCTTCGTTAAACTCTTTCAGCAGAGCGCTCGGATTGACGCCCGCGCCGAGGTCGGAGCCTGGCTCACCCGCGTGGCCATCAACGCGGCCATCGACCGGTATCGGCAGAAGAAGCGTCGAGGGACACGTGAAGTCGCGGTCGAGAACGAGGACCTCCAGCATGTCCCGTCCCGGCATGAGGCAGGGCCCATCGACCATCTCCACACCGAAGAC
>JAENWE010000261.1 GCA_016650185.1 Vicinamibacteria bacterium
CGCGAAGACGGCATAGACATCCGGGAGCCCGAAACATGCCCACGAGCAAGAAAGTCGTTCGCCGGACCACGGCCAAGGGTGGCGCGAGGGCGCGCAGGACTCGGGCGTCGGCGCCCCTGCTTCAACGCCCGGCAGAAGTCGAGCGGTGGATCCAGAAAGAGGTTCAGCAGCAGGAACGCATCTACCGAAACATCGTCCGCGAGATGAACGCGCTGAACGACCGCCGTATCAAGTGGGTCAAGGAGTTCTATCAGCGAATTCAGACCCGCGGCTTCTCCGTCCATGCGGGACTGAGGCGGAAGGTGGCGGCCGACGAGATCCCGCGCGTCCCGAAGAGGATCCGCGTGGTCTTCTAATCGCGAAATCCGTTCAAGAGCTTCACTCCCCCCGAAAAAGCTGGAGGCAATCAGCCATGGCCCGTCGACACATCGAGCCCTTTGTAGACCGTGACGTTCCATTCAGGAAGATGACCCTTCCCGGCTTCAAGCGCGGAATGAACTACAAAATGCTCTCGATCGACAAGAACTCGGGGGCTTGCACCATGACGGTGCAGCTGGAGGGCGGATACAAGCAGCCCCCCTCGATCTCGATGTCGGACCTCGAGATCCTGAGCATCAAGGGCACGTTCGCCCTGGGCGATCAGGCCTGCGCCAAGGGCTACTACACCTTCGTCCCCAAAGGAGTCGCCCTTAAAGCGCTCTCTACGGAACGCGGCTGTGAGATCCTGCTGATGTACAACGATCGCGAACCCAACATCGTCGAGTCCGACCAGGATGCGACCGGAGCCAGGCGATCAGGGCTCATCGCCACGAACTCCTACGATGACATGCCCTGGCAGGTGCCGAACCTTTTTCCGGCCACCGAGCCCGGTTGCCTGATCAAGGTCTTACGCATGGACGAGGAGACGCACGCCCTCTCGTTTCTCTATTGCATGGTTCCTGGCTTCTGGCAGGACAACATCTCTTTCCACGATTGCGCCGAAGAGGCGTACCACATTTGGGGAACCTCCTGGATGATGCAGTTCGGGAACCTGCCCACCGGCGGCTACTTCTGGCGCCCGCCCTACATCAATCACGGCGCTTTCGCGAGCGAACATGGTGTGCTGGCCTTTGGCCGGACGGACGGGAACCTTCACAATCATTTTCATTTCCATGCTCATACCGAGCCGGCGGCCAACCAGGCGAAAGTGGGGAAGAAACTGGCCAGACAGTCTCCCCATCTCTTCAAGTGGGTGATGACCGAAGGTCACAATCATCCCGACTTTCTACATGGACACGGGCCGGACTGGGTTCACTCGCACGACCACCAGGGCGCGCACTCGCACGACCACAAACATGGAGACGTGAACCAGAACACGGCTCTCGGAGCGAAGCGTCGACGCTAAGGAGAGCGGGCGTTTCCTTCGGATACAGGGCTCCGCACGCGGTTCGGTGACCCTTGGGTCACCCCGGTCGTTGCGGCTCAGATAAGCTGGTCACGTGTTGAAGATCCCTCGGCCCCTGGATGGCGTAGAAGTGCGTGTTCTTGGGGCGCTTCTGGAGAAAGAGCAGACCACTCCGGAACTCTATCCGCTCACTGTCAATTCTCTGATTCAGGCTTGTAACCAGAAGACCGCACGGGAGCCGGCCATGGAGCTCTCGGAAGGGGCGGTGCACGGCGCGCTTCGGCAGTTGTTGGTCGACGGTTTTATCCAGCGAACCGAGGGCGCCCGGGCCACTCGATGGCGTCAGGCCGTGGATCTGCGATGGGATCTCGATCCGGCCCGGAAAGCAGTCATCACGTTGCTTCTCCTACGCGGACCCCAGACCCCGGGCGAGTTACGTAGCCGAAGCGAGCGACTGCACAATTTCGCTTCCATTGCTGAGCTGGATGACGCCTTGCTCTCGCTGGCCGCCTCGCCCGAAGCCATGGTCCGTGAGCTGCCGAGAGGCCCCGGACAGAAGGAGATTCGCTGGATGCACCTGCTGAGCGGCGAGGCTGCAGAAGATAGGGTGACGTCAGCAGTCCGTCGATACGCGGCCGACGAGGGTGAAGAGGTGGCTGCTCGAATCGCCGATCTCAACCGGCGCGTGCGGGAGCTTGAGCGCATCGTCGCCTTGCTCTGGGCCGCCCGGGAAGTGGGGAATGAGGCGCCTTCAGACGACCCGACCGACGCACCGAGTCCCCGCCAAGATTGAAGCAGCTAAAGGAACAACAACGCAGCCCATGCCCAACGAATACCAAGTCCAGTGCGTCAAGCTCGGAGCCCTGCTCCCCGGTCTGGACAAGCCACCGTTCTCAAGTCCTCTCGGCCAGCGCATCTACGCATCCGTTTCGAAACAAGCCTGGGATATGTGGCAGGAGGAATCCCGCACCATCATGAACCACTATGGCCTCTCCATGGCCGATCCCGAATCTCGCAAAAAACTCCGCGACGAGATGCAGCGCTTTCTGTTCGGGGCTGAGCCCCTGCCCTAGTCGGCCAAGGTAGCCGCTGCCTTCAGACCGGAGTTACTCCTTCGCTGAGCCTCCTCCCATCTGTTTCTTTGCCTCCTCGTCTTGAAAGGTGATCTCCTTTCCGGTTCGGGCCTTGATCACAGCGAGAGCCATGCGGATATCGTCCTTGTCGAATTCGAACACCGCCACTTGCTCCGAGTCTTTCTCATCCTTGAAAGCAAGCGTGACGTAGTGCTTCCGACTCTTGCCGAAAAGAGCGAGCGGACTGATAAGGATGGCGGTCTTGATTCGCCGTCCGGCCTTCTGACCGTACTCGACATCTTCGACCCGACTCCAGGGGACCTCCACAACAGAGCCCTTTGGCATGAAGGCTAGCTTCTCTGCGCCCTTTAGGTAAATCGGTCCTTCGGTCTTCTCAGCCACGCCCACGAGGGTGCCGCCGACGTACATCGCCTTACCCTTGTCGATCGCCTCCGATGGCCCCGCCGCCATAGCCAGAACCAGAACCGACGCCACGCTGATCTTTCTCATTTCGTTTCTCCAAAAAAGTTCGCCCCCCGGTTGACCGTCCGCGAGCGAGTCGCCCCCCGCAGGATCGCTTCCGAGGCTACACCCTTTTCAGGGCGCGGAGAGGATCGGTGCTCCAAACCCCGGGCGACCGTGAGTCCCGACCCGTTCAACGTGCCCGGAGACATGCCTTTTTCGCTCTGCCCGGGATTCCTTGGATTGGGGTTTTGGTTCCACCTCGGGCGGGAACCCTCGAGCAACTCGTTGGCGAGGGGCCCGGAGAAGCCCAGTAGTCCCACTTGAGGTTTCGAAGGGTTGCCAGGACGTTCGACTCCCTCTGAATGCTTCTCGATCCGACTTCGACTCTCGCCTTTTCCAAGGCGCAGAGTCATGGTGACCCGCGGAGGACTTGAACCTCCAACCAAAAGATTAAGAGTTTGGCCAGTTGTGTACGCTCAGACACGACAGACTAGCATTTGCAACGACTTAGACGGAGCGCTATACGCTGTGATACGCTCGAA
>JAENWE010000262.1 GCA_016650185.1 Vicinamibacteria bacterium
CCGCCCGAGCAGATCCTTGGAGCGCACGAGGGCCTCGAAGCCGGTGATTCCGAGGTCGTGCGTACGCGCAATGGGCTGGAACTCCAAAAAGAACGCGTCATCCCGCAAGGACCGATGGAGAAACTTGTTCATCTCCATGCGTGCCGAGGCTTCGCTGGTGAGGTCGCTCTCGAAAGCGACGGCCTGATCCTTGCCCCGCTCCTTGGCCGCGATCAGCGCGATGTCGGCGTGACGCAGCAACTCGCCGGTGTCGGCGGCCTGGTGCGGGAAGGAGGCGGTTCCGACACTCGCGCTCAGATAGAGTTCATTGTCCTCGGCGATCTGGTAGGGCTCCCGCAGAACGGCCACGATCTGCTGGGACAAGACGATGCTCGAGCCGAGGTCGCAGCCCAGGAGGAGGATCGCGAACTCGTCGGCGCCGAGTCGCGCCACCAGGTCCAGGGGACGGACCAGGGAGGCCAGGCGCCGACCCGCCTCCTTGAGGACGAGATCGCCGAGCCGGTGGCCGAGGAAATTGGCCGACTTGAAACGATCCAGCGCGATCAGGATCACGCTCAGGTCAGCTCCGATCCCGGTGGCCCTGGAGATTGCGGCGTCGGTGCTGCTTCGGAAGTACGTTCGATTGGGAAGGTCAGTCAGGGGGTCATGAGAGGCGAGGTGAAGCGATTCGGCTTCGGCCTTTCGGCGCTCGGTCAGGTCCACCAGAGTGACCACCCCTGCGGTGCGGTCCCGGAGCCGGATCGAACTCACCCCAAGCTCAACCAGCCGGATCGCTCCGTCCTTTCGGCGAACCCTCGTCTCGTAGTGGGCCGATGTCGAGCCGGCGGCCAGGGCCCAGGCGGCGGCCTCCTCGTGCATGGCCGGTCGATCCTCTTCGGGAATGAAGTCGATCACGGGCAGGCCGACCAGTTCACCGACGGCGTATCCCAGATCGCGGCCCACCGCCTCGTTCGCGTACACGACGTCGCCATCCTGGTGCATGAGGATGCCGTAGGCTGCGCTGTCGGCGAAGACGCGGAAGCGTTCTTCGCTCTCGTGCAGCATCTCGAAGGCGCGGACCCTCTCAGTGATGTCGCGGAACGTCCAGACCCGACCGATCTGGCGCTCCATCACCGCGACCGGCCGGGTTTCGTGCTCGATGACTCGGCCGTCGGCCAGATCGCAGCGCCCCATGGAACGGGCGTTCTGGTCGGCCGTCATGGCGTCGACATGCTCGACGAAGTCGGCCGGATCCTTCAGACTCTTCACCAGCGCGGCCAGGACCTGACGCTCGTCGCGGGTCATCAGGGTGACCCGCGGAATGGCCCAGATTTCCACGAAACGGTCGTTGTAGGTGAGAACTCGACCGTCCGTGCCGATGACGATGATCCCGTCGGTCGCCGCGTCAAGCACCGCAGACAGCAGGGTCTCGGGGCCGACCTCACGCTGCGGAGAAGGCGGCGTGGCCAGAAGGCGACTCAGGGCTCCGGTGCGATGGGCCGCGGATGAATCGACGGGAGAGGTCATGAGATTCTGTGCGCAGGGACATTAACGAGCCGGCGCGTCGGGAATGGCCTCAACCCTTTCCCAGAAAACGCAGGCTTCGTGTGAGTGGAGCCTCATTGATTGTAACGGCTGAGGCCGCGGATCGCTACCTTTGGAGGATCAAGGTGTAACGGACTGGCCCGGGAAGGAAAGGCGTCTTTTCACCCTTCAGCCAGGCTTCATGGCCGGCGCCGAAATAGGGGGAGAGCGGGTGCGAACTCTGCCCGGTGGGCATGTGGAAGAGCCCTTCGGCCTCGTGACCAGGCGACACCACGAAGCGTTCGGAGGCCCCATTCGTGGGCGAATGGACCCGAGGCATGTGTTCGTCGCCGGGCAGAGGGTCCTTGTTCATGTCGAGAAAGCGCGAGAGGGCGGGCACGGCGCGGGAAAGGGGATGCTGGATGCGCGCCGCATTGCGCTCGCCCCACGTCCTCTCCCCAAGCCTCCTTCCGTCTTTGGTGAGGTCGGTGACCACCGCGCGGAGAGAGTCCACGAGGAGGGCCTTCCAATCCGCGTATTTCGGATCAAGAAGGTGGGCCGGCTGGGCGGTGAGAAGCGCCCACAAGGGCCCCTCGCTCTGCCAAACGCGGCTGTAGCGAAAGTTCGGATCCAGCTTGACCGCCGGAGCGATGAGGGGCGCGAAGACCCGGTCCGACACCGCCACTCGGAAGGCCCGCACAATCCGGAAGCCGACGGAGTCGATCGCGGCTCTAGCCCCCCAATTTCCGATGAACGCCTTCGCCTCGAGAAGCATCGGGTCGCGGGCTGCTGTGGCCTCGTCGAGGGTGTCGATCGCGAGTTTTTGCCACCGTTCCAGAAACACCGCACGATTGTCCATCTGAATATCCATGAGATCCGACGCGGAAAAAGTCTCCTTGGCAAACAGATCGTCCCGGATCTGTTTCGCCCGGGCCCCAAGCGGGTAGTTACCCTCGCCCATGATGGCGAGCATCGGTCCGGAGACCACGCGAGCGTTCGCGGTCCAGAGTCGGCCAGAGGGAGGATCGATCACCTTGGGTACGTCAACGCTGGCCACGTACCCGTCCCACCTACGCGAGGGATCCGTGCGCGTGACCGGCAGCCGGCCTTCGAAACCTACCCGTTTGGGGATACGCCCGGCCACGGTCCAGGCGATGCGGCCGGTGTGGTCCGCGATCATCGCGTTTTGGGGGGGCGCGCCCGCCTGGTGAGCCACCTCCACTGCCGCCTCTATGGTGTCGGCATCCTCGATATCCAGCAGTCTGAGATTGACGGCCTCGGGGTCGTGGGCGGTCCACTGGTAGGCGCGGAGGTGTCCATTGTGGTCGCGATCGATGACCGGCCCGTAAATCGTGTTCAGAATCTCCAGCGGGCGAGGGGGAGCGCCCTTCACATTGATGGTCTCGGTTACCCGCTCGAACTGCTTTGGCCCGTCGGCGGTGAGGTACGTATTCGGTTCGGCTCCGGGATCGAGGATGACCAGGTCGTTCCAATCGGCCTGAGTATTGGTGAAGCCCCAGGCCACGCGCCCATTGCTTCCGGCCACGATTCCGGCGGTGCCCGGGAGAGAGACTCCGGTCACCGTAAGCACCTCACCCGTCGCGTCCTTGAAGATGAGTCGGAGGCGGTACCAGATGTTCGGAACCGCGATCTCGAGATGCATGTCGTCCGCGACCATGGCCGCGCCCGTGGTGGAGTGGGCCGCGTCGACCGCCCAGTTGTTGCTGCCCACGAACGGGAGACTGTCCTCGGGCGAGAAGCGATCGGGCGAGGAGTAGCTGTCCGCCACCTTCGCGGGGGCGCCGCTCGCGCGGGCATCGAAAACGTCGGGCCCGGGAATTGCGGAGGGCGCCAGGGGGGCGCCGACGATGGGCGCGTCCCACTCGATGGTGCCGCGCGGGGCCAGGAAATCGAACAGCGCGGGCGGCAACGCATCGCGCATCACCGCGAGGGTGCCTTCCTTCGCCCCCCGGGACTCATGGAGGGTGAGGAACATGGCGAGGACGCAAAGAACCGAATCCTCGGATGCCCAGGGCACAGGATCTGCGTTGAGGAGCAGGTACTCATATGGGCGCGCCCGAAGTTTCTGGAGCCCCGCGTTGATGCCGGCCACATAGGCGTCGGTCAGCGCGCGTTCCTGCGCATCGAACCTGGCTACGACCCGCCGGGCCACTCCCCGGAACTGGTGCACGCGGACATCCTCATCTGCGCTGACCGTCGCCGGGCCGATGAGTTCGGACAACTCGCCCGCGGCGCGACGCCGCATGAGGTCCATCTGAAAAAACCGCTCCTGGCCGTGGAGGAAACCGGTGGCGCGGGCCACATCCAGGCGGTCGGTTCCCCGAACCGTGGGCACGCCATTCTGGTCGCGCTCCACCGTGACGTCGGCTTTGAGTCCGTCCAGGGTTAGAGCGCCCTCGAGAACCGGCAGGGATCCTCGGAGCAGGAAGGTCAGCGTAAGTCCCGCCGGGACGGCGACGCTCAGAACCAGGACCGCGAGGTTTCGCAGCAAGCGCCGTTTTCGAATGGCTCTCATCGGCTAGTACTTCAGCAGTTTTCGAAGCGTGGGCAGCAGGTCCGGCTTGGGCGAGAGCATCTCTTCGAGCGCCTCCGCAAAGGGAATGGGCGTGTCGGACCCGCCGAGACGGGTGACGGGCGCGTCCAGGTCGTCGAATGCCTCTTGGGAGATGGTGGCCGCGACCTCGGCTCCGAAGCCCCCGGTGAGCGACGCTTCATGGAGCACCAGGACCTTCGCGGTTCGACGAACCGATCCCAGAACCATCTCTTTGTCCCAGGGTAGCAGGCTCCGCAGGTCGATGACTTCGACGTCGACGCCTTCGGCGGCCAGCACCTCCGCCGCGTCGAGCGCCCAGTGGACGGCCACGCCGTAGGCGATGATGGTGAGGTCATGGCCAGGCCGGGCGATTCGAGCCTTGCCGATGGGAGTGGTGAAGTAGCCGTCTGGAACCACTCCCTTCAAGGACCGATAGAGCAACTTGTGTTCCAGGAACAGGACGGGATTGGGTTCGGCAAGAGAGGCCAGAAGAAGTCCCTTGGCGTCCTCGGGAGTCGCCGGAGCGACCACGCGCAGGCCGGGCACATGCGTAAACCAGGCCTCGACGTTTTGCGAGTGGAAGGGCCCGGCGCCGCTGCCCCCGCCGGACGGTGCGCGGATCACGCACGGGAGGCTGGCGCCCCAGCGGTAATGGGTCTTGGCCAGGTTGTTGACGATCTGGTTGAAGCCACAGGAGATGAAATCGCCGAACTGCATTTCCACCATCGGGACCAACCCGTCGAGGGCGAGACCCATGGCCGCGCCCAAAGCCCCCGACTCGATGATGGGCGTGTTGCGGACTCGTTCGCGTCCGAACTCCTCCACAAAGCCTTTCGTGACCTTGAAGGCGCCGCCGTACTCCGCGATGTCCTGACCGATAAGGATGATGCGCGAGTCGCGTCGCATGCCGATCTGAAGAGCTTCGCTGATGGCGTCGATGTACCGGATCTCACGGCCGAGGGCGCCCAAAGCCGGCGGCGCCGCAGCGGGCGAGGCGGCGTACACGGAACGGATCTCACGCGACCGGGTGGACGAGGGCTCCGGGGTTTCGAGGGCTTCGTCCGCGATTCGGTCCACCTCGGCCTTGATCGAGTCGCGGAGCGTGTCGAGATCGAGCGCGCTCATGATGCCTTCGGCCTTGAGCAGGGTTTCGAACCGGGCCAGCGGGTCTTTTTGGGCCCATTCCTGGAAAAGGCGAGGCGGCACATAGGCCGTTCCTGACGCTTCTTCGTGGCCGCGCATTCTGAACGTCTCGAACTCGAGGAGGGTGGGGCCCTCGCCCGCACGAGCCCGGGCCGCCGCGTCGGCGGTGGCCTCATACACGGCGAGGATGTCGTTGCCGTCAACCGTCTCCCCGCGCATGCCATAGCCCACCGCCCGATCGGACAGGCGCGCGCATGCGTACTGCTCGCTTCGGGGCGTTGAGAGGCCATACTGATTGTTCTCGATCACGAAGAGTACGGGGAGCTTCCACACCGCGGCCAGATTCAGGGCTTCGTGAAAATCGCCCTCGCTGGTGGCGCCGTCGCCCGTGAAGGTCACGGCCACCCGGTTCGTCCGCTTGATCTGAGAGGCGAGACCGAGGCCGCAGGCCACGGGGAGCATGGCCCCGAGGTGAGAGATCATGCCCACCAGCGATTTCTCAGGAAGGCCGAAATGGAAAGTGCGGTCGCGACCTTCGGTGAAGCCGCCGCTTTTTCCGAAGAGCTGCCGAAACAGCCGAAGCATGTCGACGCTCCTTGTGGTGAAGACGCCGAGGTTTCGGTGCATGGGCAGGATCCAGTCGTTCGAGCGCAGCGCGGCGGTGACGCCCACCGCGATCGCCTCCTGGCCGATTCCGGAAAACCACTTGGACAGGCGGCCCTGCCGGAGCAAAACCAGCGCCTTCTCCTCGATGATCCGGGGAACCAGAAGCGCCTTGTGCAACGCCCGCAACTCCGCAGGGGGGAGACGCGACTTCCGGGCGATCTCGCCGGAGGCGATCACGATGGGACCGGAAGGGCGCGTTTCGACGCTTTCGGAGCTCACCATGTGGGCGCGGAGTTTATCAGCCGGATGCGAGGGCGCCAGGGACCTTGGCGACCCGCGCCTCGCGGCAACTAAGATCAAGGGCGTATGAGCCTGATGCGCGCCGCCGTGTACCGGGGATCCCCGCGGCTGGCGGTTGAAGAGATCCCTCTTCCTGAGCCGGAGCCCGGCGGTATGGTGGTCCGGGTCGATGTGTGCGGCGTTTGCGGGACCGACGTCAAGAAGATCGACAAGGGGCTGGCGCCGCCGCCGCGGGTTTTCGGCCACGAAATCTCCGGAGTGGTGTCCGCTCTGGGGGCGGGAGTCAAGCGTTTCAAGGCAGGCGACCGGGTGGTGGTGCACCACCACATCCCTTGCCTTCAGTGCTTCTATTGCGAGCTCAGGCTCTATGCCCAATGCGCGCTCTACAAGCAAAACGGCACCAGCGCAGGTTTCGAGCCGGCGGGTGGCGGCTTCGCCGAATACTTGAAGGCGGCGCCGCATATCGTGGAACGCGGCGCGATTCCCATTCCTGCGGGGGTGAAGTCCGAGGTCGCCTGCCTGGTCGAACCCGTCAACACGTGCCTGAAGGCGGTCGACGCCGCGACGATCCGAGGCGGTGAGACGGTGGTGGTGGTGGGGCAGGGACCGATCGGGTCCATGCTCATGCAACTGGCTCAGGTGCGGGGCGCGCGCGTGCTGGTTTCCGACCTGTCGCCGTTCCGACTCGATCTGGCGCGGAGGTTGGGCGGCCTGACTTTCGATGCATCGAAGGGCGGCCTTGAGGAATGGGTTCGGGTGGAGACCTCGGGGCGCGGCGCTGACGCGGTTCTGCTGGCCGCGACCGGGCAGGGGCCGTTTGACGCCGCGGTGGGCTCGACTCGGCCGGGGGGGCGGATCGTGCCCTTTTCCGCGACCTCACGGGGAGAGACCTATCAGGTCGATCTCGGTTTGCTGTCGGCGGCCGAGAAGCAGATTGTGAGCGTGTACAGCGCGTCGGTGGATGTCCAGGAAGAAGCGGCCGATCTGGTCTTCTCGGGTCGGGTGCGCCTTCAGGAACTGGTCACGGATTCTTTTCCTCTCTCTCAGGTGAATGAAGCCATCGACCTCTTCCGGAGACCCGCTGCCTCCACCATGAAAGTCGCCATCGACCTGAGGCTCGGGTGAAGGCCGCGGTTCTCTACGGTCCAGGCGACGTACGCGTAGAGGACCTGGAAGACCCGATTCCGGGGCCGGGCGAGATCGTGGTTCAGACCCTGGCCGCGCTCACCTGCGGCACCGACCGGAAGGTGGTTACCCGCGGCTATCACGACAAGATGCTGCAGCCGCCCTGCGTGTTCGGCCATGAAGGGGCGGGCCGGGTGGCGGCGGTGGGCGAGGGGGTGACCTCTTTCAGGATTGGGGACGGTGTCGTAGCCGCGAACTCGGCGCCGTGCGGCCAGTGTCGAGCCTGCCTGCGCGGACGCCACAGCCTCTGCAAGGATCTGCTTTTCTGGAACGGCGTGTTTGCGGAGGCCTATCTCGTTCCGGCCCGCGTGGTTGAGAAGAATGTCCTGCGCCTCGGGGAAGTGGCGCCTCAAGATGCGGCCATGACGGAGCCCCTGGCCTGCTGCCTGAAAGGCGTGTTGGACGCGGGGGTGGGGGAGGGCGATCGGGTGCTGGTCATTGGCGCGGGCGCGATCGGTCTGTTGCTCATCCGGCTGTGTCAATTGAAAGGCGCCCACGTCGCTGCGGCGGCTCGACGCCCGGAGGCACTGCATATGGCGACGGCGCACGGAGCGAACGAAGCCGCGCAGATCCTCTTCGCCGAACCCGGCTTGACGCTCAGCGGAACGGCCGATCCTCTTTTCGATGTCGTGTTTGACGCCGGCGGTGCGGCCCAGACCGCATCGCTCGCCGTGCGTTCGGCCGCCCGCGGCGGAACGGTGAGTCTGTTTGCCGGCTGCCCTTCCGGCACGAAAGTCGAGATCGACGTCACCCGCGTCCACTACGATGAGATCAGGATTCTCGGAAGTTTCCACCACGACCCGGCTGCTTTCCGCGAAGCCTTCCGGCTCATCGAGACTAAGAGCATCGTGCCGGCCGACTTCGTGTCGGCCAGGAAGACGCTCGCGGAGTTGCCGGACAGCCTCATCAATCCAGAGGTCGGGTCGCTGAAGACGTTGGTCGTGTTCTAGGCCGCTCGTGCAAGGCCCATCTACGGTTCCCTGGCGTACCGGAGCGGTCGATTGGGTGTGCGCGGGAGAGTGTCGAAGACCGGGTAGCCCTTCGTCTGGTCGGCTCCCGACATCGGTTCCAGACTTAGAAGCGCGGTGAAGCCCGGGGCGATGGTGGTGATGGGTTGCCGCTCGCCGCTGCGCAGGGCCCAATGGGCGACGCGCACGCGGTTGTCCGATGGAAGACCGAGGACAAGCTCCATGATCTCCCATTCACAGACGATCAGCGCATCTCGATAAGGAGAGATCTCGCGCAGGCTGGGCGCGCGCGAGCAAACGCGCAATTCGGCCCGCGCGTTGATGGGTCCGACCGCTTTCGGGGGGAGCGTCTCCTCGATCAACGGCACGGGCGGCAGATCGCGCCGCCAGCGTTCCAGGTCAAGTGAGTCCACATGCACATCCGGGTAGCGGTCGCTGGCCGCGTGCGAGGTCATCCGCTGCGGCCGGCCCAGGATTTCCAGAGTGGCCGGATTGAGGGGAGCGACGAAGATGTCGTAGTTCGACTTGAAATGGTCGTGGTCGCCTGCGGACGCGCCAAAGGCCAGCATGCGGCCGTCTCGCGACAACATCGGGAAGTAGGCGTAACGCTGATTGCCGGGGATGCGTGGGTCGAGGTGGTCCAGCAGCGTGCCCGTCTTCCCGGTCGCGAACTCGACGGAACGCACCGGCCCTCCCGCTCGCTCAACCCAGAAACCGAATCGTCCATCGTGAGAGAAGTATGGCTCGCAGCCCGGCCACCGTTCGGCCTCGGCGATTCGCTTTGACCCGGAGTCGTACCGCGAGAATGTGGGCGAACCGTTCACCGCGTGCCGCCCGGTGGCATCGACGAGCCAGGCCAGCTTGATTCTCGGCTCGTCGCTCAATATGGATGTGCGGCCGCTCGCAGTGTCGAGCAGGAAAGTGCGACCCTCATGGCCTATGAAGCTCAGCTCCCGATCGTTCCGCCAGACCACCGCCCGGTTGCCCCATCCGTAAGGGCGGGCCTCCGCGACCAGTGTGCGTTCCCCTCCTCCGTCGAGTCTCAACAGCCGGAGATCTCCAGCCACCTCCAATTCTGGATACTCGTCCACTGGCACCGATCGGCTGAGATACGCCACCATGGAACCGTCCGGGCTGAGGTGAGCACAGCAGTGCTGGCGTCCCGCTTCGCTCCTGGAGAGCTGGCGCGGTGGCGAGCCCTCGAGTCGACGCGTCCAGATCCGCCAGTCGCCCGTGCGGTTCGATTCCCAGACCACGAAGCCGCGGGCCGGCAAGGGTTGCTCGGGCCGTCGCGTAATCGAGGCGGGCGCGACCCCGGTTGAAGGATCGGGCGAAAGGCTCACGAGCGTCCACTCTCCTGACGACAACTCCCTCTCCGAGAACTGATAGATGACCAAACGCTTCCCGGCGAGGTGGTCGCGGCCGCGGGCCAGATCGGCGGCCAGTCGCTCGCGACCGGCCGAGGGCCCGCCCGCGTTGATCGCCAGTCTGTCCACGGGCCGGCCAAAAAAGTAACTCAACTGTTCCGCGAACCCGGCGCCCTCGCTGAAGCCCAGCTCGGGCTGAGAGTAGATGTTCGTGAAACTGTCGCCCAGTAGCAAGACGTCTGCAGTCTTGTCCGGCTCCCACAACTGTCCGTCCTCGCGGAAGACCTGCTGGCTGCGCACCAACTCAGCCGGGTAGACCTCGCGGCCTGCGGGAAGACGAAGGAGGGCGGCGAGATCGCCGCGGCCTCGGACCCATGCCTCCCGCCTCGTGTACGCCGCGCGCCGGTCCGCAGGGAGCGGAACACGGCGGTTGACAAAAGCGACCAGGTTCTCGGCCGAGAACTCCATTGCCTGTGGTGTCCAGTGAGTGTCGGTTCGCAAATACTGGGGCCAGGGCTTCTGGCGCCTCGCCTCCCCCAGTTGCGCACCGGGCGCGTAGGCGGGGATCCCCATGTCCGACAAGCGGGCGAGGAATCGCGCGAAGGAGGCATTGGACAGAGGCAGGGTGTCGATCAGCCCTGAGGCGAGGCCCTCAGGATGGATTGCAGGCTTGACCGGCGTTGGGACCACGACGAGTCCGATGCCGCGGTCGGCGAGTTGGGTTGCGAAGTCGCTGATCGCGAGCAGCGGATCGGGCTGAGGGCGCGCCTTCCAGGTCGGGCCCCCTGCCGCGTGGCGTGCGAGGGCTGCCGGCTCGAGAAAACCAGGACCGGTCAGGTAGTCCACCGCCGGACGGAAGTACAGCCATCCCTGACGTCCCCTCACCACCTGGTCGGTGCCCGAGTTGAGCAGACGAGTCAGAATCCACTGTATTTCGGGTCCCGCCTTTCCGCTCACCAGGGAGCGTTCCATCAGTCCGCCTTCGAACAGGTTGATTGCGGCGAGGATCTGCCGGTTGGCTGCGAGCGGTCCCGACTGGGTCACCGTCCGCCAGAACCCCTCGTGTGCGGTCGCGAGTCTTCGCCATGGTGAATCGGCGCCTGCCGCCTCTCTTCGAATCTCCAGGGTGGTTACACTCAAGAGCAGGGCCAGGAAGGCAGCGCTCAGGAAGCGTGCGAGCGCCGGCCGCAC
>JAENWE010000263.1 GCA_016650185.1 Vicinamibacteria bacterium
TTACTGCGGTTCGGCGCCTTGATCTGGCGAAAAATCTCTCGCTTTCGTTCGCGGTGGACTTTCACCACGGGCTGCTAGCTCCAAATCGCCACGCCTTCCTGTGACACGCCGTGTATCCGTCACAGTCCTGCCATGGCCCGTGGGACGGGCGGGCCAGCCTACTTCTTCGCTCTGTCGGGCACGCTCCTCGCCCAGCCTGATGGGTTCCGCGACGAAAAATTGTCGTATGCGGCCTACAATTGCGACCATGGGTCGTTCGCGGGTCGTTCGCGGTCCGGGGATCGCGAAGGTTTGCGGTCATCGCGGGCTTGTAGAGTTTGAACTGAGGCGCGACGCTCGTGACGGCGCGGCCCTTTCCAAAGGAGGTCTCATGTCCCTGCTTCGAGGACGTTCCATTGCCCCGTTGGCGGTCATTCTGGTCGGGCTCACCTCCGGCTGCTCTACCCCCGTTGGACGCAATGTGCCCGCCGCACCTGCGATGTCCCCGGTATCGCCATCCCTGGAGACGCTCGCGCGCGGAGCCCTCGCCCGAATCGATGGGGAGCTGGGCCTGCCGGGACTGAAGGCGCCGGTTGAGGTGATTCGCGATGAGTGGGGGATACCCCACATCTACGCCGACAACGACGGGGATCTCTTCTTCGCTCAAGGCTACGTGATGGCCCAGGATCGGCTGTGGCAGATGGAGTTGTGGCGTCGCTGGCACGAGGGTCGGCTGGCTGAAGTTTTTGGGCCGGAAGCGCTCGACTACGATCGGCGCACGCGTCTGATGATGTTCCGCGGACCGTGGGACCAGACGGAATGGGCGAGCTATCACGCTGAGGCGGAGAGACTGTTTACCGCATATGCGGACGGCGTCAACGCCTACATCGAGCAGAATCGGGCGAACCTGCCGGTCGAGTTCCAGCTCACCGGACTGGTGCCGGACCCGTGGACCGCGAGGACCGTGGTTCTGCGCTGGGCTGCGCTTGCCGTCTCCAGCCTCAGGGGTCATGCGATCAGCGAAATTCAGCTCGCCCTGGATGTCGCCCGGTACGGCGTCGAAGAGGCCAACCGACGCTCCGCCCCCGCCCCCTGGGACGATTTGAAGGTCCCCGAAGGCCTCGACGTCAGCATCATCAGCAAGGAAATGCTCGACGGGATGCGCGCCGGAGACGGCGATCCATTCGAGCCCGGCAAACTGAAGCCGCTCGAAGTGCTTCCACAGTATCGGAGCCTCGTGTCCGGGGTGCGGACGGCTCGCGTCTCGTCCGATGCAGGTGCTATGGAAGGGAGCAACAACTGGGTGATGAGCAAGGAGCGCTCGACTACCGGCGCCGTGACTCTCGCCAATGACCCGCACCGACGGATCGAGATGCCCGCCCTGCGGTACTTCGTTCATCTGGTGGCTCCGGGCTGGAACGTGATCGGAGGGGGAGAGCCTCCATTTGCCGGAGTCGACGCGGGGAGCAACGCGAGCATGGCGTGGGGCTTCACCTTCGCGGGCACCGACATGGTGGACACCTACGTCGAAGAGATGCACCCCGACGACGCCAATCTCGTGCGTTGGCAGGATGGGTGGGAGCCCTTGCGCATCATCAGGGAGACGATCCCGGTCAAGGGTCGCGGGCCCGAAGAGGTGGTGCTGAAATTCAGCCGCCATGGCCCAGTCTTCTATGAGGATCTCGCCCATCGTCGCGCCTATTCCGTGCGGTCGGTTGTGCAGGAGGCGGGGACGGCGGCATATAAGGGCAGCTTCCAGCTCGCCCAGGCAACGAGCTGCGCCGATTTCTTCGACCGGGCCATGCACTGGCTGATCCCCACGCACAGCCTCATTTGCGGAGACAAGGAAGGAAACATCGCGCTTCAGGTCACGGGCCTCACCCCCGACCGCGATGGCTGGAACGGACGCTTGCCCGTTCCCGGCAACGGGAAGTACGAGTGGCGCGGGTTCCGGACCGACCTGCCGCGGGAGATGAATCCGGAACGCGGCTACATCGCCACCGCCAACAACAACGTTCATCCGCCGGGCTACTCCGGACGGCCCGTCTTCTACCATTCGTCCAAAGGTGTCGAGACTTCGCGAATCGCGCGGCTTCACCAGATCCTCGGAACCGGGGAGAAGCTCTCGGTCGACGATCACAAGAGGATCCAACACGACGTTCGATCTCTCGCGGCTGAGCGTGACCTTGAGGCGTTCAGGGGCTGGACCTCTGACGAGGCGGATATCGAATGGGCGCGCGGGCTGATCGCGAGCTGGGACGCGACGCTGACCAAGGAAAGCACAGCCGCGGCTCTCTACGTGCGATGGCGTGAAGCGGCAGACAACACGGGGGGAGGCCTGACCGCGCCCGCGGGTGATCCGGCGCGTCGTGTTCGGGTGGAGACGGCGCTCCGGACGGCGATCGCGGGGCTCACGAAAGAACTCGGTCCGGATCGGTCCCAGTGGCGACACGGGAGGATCCAGGCGAGCGACCTGCCCCACATGATGGCCTCGGCCTTCGATTTGCCCACCGTCGAGCGCCCGGGCGGGTTCGGAACGATCAACGCGACGGGCGCCAACTTTCGAAGGATCATCGACCTCGCTGATCCCGATCGCTCTGTCGCGAGTAATTCCCCGGGCCAATCGGCGCAGCCCGGGAGTCCCTTCTACGGCAATCTGGTGAACAACCTCGGCAATGGGGAGTACTTCCCGCTGCTCTACACGCGCGGGGCGGTCGAGAAGCGGGCCGCGCATCGTCTGACCTTGCGACCCGCGGATCGCTGAGCGCCCCCCGGCCCGCGGATGAGTCGAGCGGCCCAGTGAGGACCGCTCGACTCAGTGGATTTCTCGATCAGTTCCCGGCGGGGGCCTTGTAACGGAATTCCTGTCCGACCAGTTCGGCGGGATTGGCGTTCGGCTTCGGCTCAAACCGCTGAATGCGACCGTTCTGGACCTCGGCCACGAAGAGGTTTCCCTCCTGGTCGACCGTCATCTGGTGAGGCCCGTAGAGGCGTCCAGGCATGCCCCCTGCCTGTCCCCAGCCGTAGAGGTAGTTCCCGTCGAGGTCGTACTTGGCGATGCGCTGGGTGCCCCCGTCGCCCATCCACAGGAACTGGTCGTCCGTGATCATGATGTAGTAGGGGAGCGAATGAGCCTCCGCCGGCCAGTGGTCTTCACGCAGGGAGAACATCTTCAAGAACTTGCCTTCCTCGTCGAATACCTGAATGCGTTCGTGCTGACGATCCGCCACGAAGAGCCGGCGATCCTTGCTGATCGCGATGCTATGCACGGTGTTGAACTCGTTCGGCCCCGGATTCTTGGGGTCCGCGGGCGCGACGCCCCAGTCCTTGATGAAGGTTCCGTCAGCGGCGAACTTGGCCACCCGCTTGCCATGGTATCCGTCGCTGATAAAGAACGTCCCGTCCGGCAGCCAGGCGATATCGGTGGGCCGCGCAAAGGTGTTCGGGCCTCGTCCTTCGACGCCCATCTGGCCCAGTGTCATCACGAGTTCTCCGCCGTAGGTGAACTTGAAGATCTGGTGAAGATTGTCGTCGATGATCCACACATGTTTTTCGGGATCGTAAGGGCTCATCTTTATCTTGTGCGGCCCACGCGGTCCAAGTGGCGCCGTGGGCTGGTCGAACAGCTTGTTGTGCTGCGGCCAGGACTGGATCACCTTCCCGGTGCGATCAACCACCGTGATGACATGGTGGTAACGCATGACGGGCAAACGCGGACCCGTCGCGGGGCCGGGGTTCGGCGTGACCTGCGCCCACGGGGTCCCTGGCGGGTTACCTTTCGGCAGGGGCAATTCGCCCCGCTGCGCAATCCAAATGCGGTCCGGGGTCTCCGCGAAAACTGCTGCCTGAGAGCCAATGGTCCAGCCGGCGTGCTTGACGCCGTCGTCCTCGTCGGGCATGGGCTGCAACCAGTTCTCGATCACCTTATACGGGCCGAAGAGGTTCTGGCCGCCCTGCTGCAGCGCGACGGACGGGGTAGCGGCGGTCGGTGGCGGGGGGGCGGGAGCGGAGCAGCCCACCACAATGAGCGCTGTGGCGATCGGAACCACGCGAGAAAGAAGGGACGGACGGGCAGTAGGTATCATCGGTTCTCCAAGGCAAGTGTCCGTCAGGGGGACGGACGGGGTGATTTCTTCGATGGTACGCCCGCCTTTCCAGATCGCCAACAGCGAAACGGCCCGGAAGCCGGGTGATAGAGTCGCGCCGGTTCCGGCTGCGCCAGTTCGACCTCGCGGTGGGGTTCGCGGCGTCCCGGACCGACAGGAGGCATCTTATGAAGCGAGGACAGGCACTCGGTCTGATTGTCACCCTTGGCGGCCTTCCCGTAGCGGTGGCAGCACTTCAGGCGCCAGCCGCCGGTCCGAGCGCGGCGGCGCCTGCCGCCACCGGGATCGAAAAGGTGAAGGAAAACCTCTACATCATCACCGGGTCGAGCCCAACGGTGCGCGAGTCCTTCAGCGGTGGAAACACGGGCGTCTTCATTACCGACCGCGGCGTGATCCTGGTGGACACCAAGCTGGCGGGCTGGGGCCCAACGCTTCTGGAGCGCATCCGCACGGTCACTGACAAGCCCGTCGTGACTGTGATCAACACCCACACTCACGGCGATCACACCGGGAGCAACGAGTTCTTCGGCGCTTCGGTCGAGAGCGTGGTGCAGGAAAACACGAAGACCAACATGGCGCGGATGGACGCCTTCAAAGGTGAGAAGGCGAAGTTCCTCCCGACCCGAACCTACAAGGAGACGTTGACTCTAGGATCGGGCAAGGATCAGGTCGACCTGTATCACTTCGGCGCAGGCCATACGAGCGGCGATACCTTCGTGGTCTACACGGCCCTTCGAACCATCCACACCGGCGACATGTTCCCGTGGAGGGACGCGCCCTTCATTGATCGAAACAACGGCGGCAGCGGCATCGCCTGGCCCGCGACCCTGAAGAAGCTTCTCGAAAACGTCAAAAATGTCGACACGGTGATCAGCGGACACCAGCCGGTGGGACCCTGGGAAGACCTGGAGGAGTTCCAGCGCTTCACGACGGATCTCCTTGCCGAAGCCAGGGCGGCCCGCGCCGCGGGAAAGACGGTCGAGGAGGCTGCGGCTGCGAAGGACTGGATGAAAAAATACCCCGGGTACAACTCGACGCGGCTCCAGGCGGCGGTTCAGGCGATCTACGACGAGTTGAACGGAAAGTAGCCTCCGCCTGGGGACCGGCCGCCCCGCGCCGCCGATTTCGGGTGTCGTCGCGGAAGTGGCCTCCTGTCGAAGGGCGGCGCGCCCTCCGCGTGCGCAAGGCCCCTGGCGGACGTATCGGCGAATTAGACTGCCAACGGCTCAGGTATTACTAAGGGAAGAAAATGAAAATGATGCGCGGACTCGTGATCGGAACATTCACGGCGATCGTCGTCGCGTCTCTCGCCGCCGGTACGACCGCAGCCAGCGACCGGTTTCCCGCCGCCGGTGGCGATATCGTGATCACCCCGATCGTGCACGCGAGCGTGCAGTTTGAGTATGCGGGAAAGGTCGTCCTGGTTGACCCCTGGAGCTTCGGCGGTCTGCCCGGGGCCAAGCCCGCCGACCTGATCCTGATATCCGATGACGTCGGCCATCACCTGGATGCAAAGGCCATCAAAAAGCTCCGCAGGCCCGGCGCCGCTGTCGTCATGCCCGCGACCGGCAAGGCGCAAGTCCCCGACGGTATCGTGCTCAGCAATGGCGAATCCATCGCCGCCGCTGGCTTCCAGGTCGAATCGATCGCGGCCTACGACATCAAGCCGGGAGCGCCGGAGCACCCGAAGGGCGAGGCGAACGGCTACGTTGTGACCCTCGGCGGCAAGCGGATTCTTCTCGCCGGGGTGACCGAGTGCGTTCCCGAGATCAAGGCTCTCAAGAACATCGACATCGCGTTCCTGCCCATGAACATTCCGCCCGAACGGATGAGTCCCGTGGAGGTCGCCGAGTGCGTGAAGATCATCAACCCTTCCGTGGTCTATGTCTACCACTACGATCAGGACTTCGCATCAAACGCCGCCAAAACGCCCCGATATGCGAAATGGCTTCCGGAGGGCATGACCGTTGCGGACAGCCTTCAGGCGTTTCGAGACGCGCTCAAAGGCACGAAGATAGACGTGCGCTCGGGACAGTGGTACCCGTAGATTTAAGGCTGGGCGACGCTCGGCCCATCGTTCGATCGCCGAACGCCGTCTAAACCTGGGAAAGGGCGTCCGCTCTCATTGCGACATCGTAATCAAAGTCGATCCGGCGAACGAGCGGTATTCGGCATCGGGGGAAATGTGCGCGGCGCGGCGAGCCTGAAGCTCATTCCGGCGGGTGCGGCAAGGCTCAGGGAACCGACCTGACAGCGAACCCGGTGGGCCGGGGCCGCCGTGCGGCATTCGCCCACTTGGAGGTCCGCGTGGATTCGATCGACGCGGACCCGCTCGAGGGCAGCCCCACCATACGGGCCCTCCGCGAGCGGGGCGTCGCTCTGGGCTGGCTGCGCAAGCTGGCGCTGACGCCCTGACCGGCGGGACCTTGATTCGGTTAGGTTCCTGCCCGCCAGTGATGGAGAATCCGTCAACACTCTCGACAGGAGCAACATCCATGGGTTTAGCGATTTTAAAGATTCGCCCTTTCCTCATCCTCGGCCTGCTCGTTGCTCTGGCGCCTACGCCGGGCCACGCCGAGCTCACCCGGGTTGAGATCACCACACGCGTCGACGTCCTCAACGGAAAGGCGTTTGGCGACGTGGGGCCCTACGAGAAGATCTGGGGCAAGGCCTACTTCGCGGTGGACCCGGCGAATTCGCGCAATCGCGTGATCGCCGATGTCGATCTGGCGCCTCGGAACAAGGGCGGCAAGGTGGAGTTCTCCGCTGACCTGTTCATTCTCAAGCCCAAGGATTCCTCGCGCGGCAACGGTGTCGTCTTCTTCGACGTCATCAACCGGGGCCGATTCCGCCTGCTCAACGTGTTCAGCAATGGGACAGGTGCGGACGATCCGAAGGCTGAAGCCGACTTTGGCGACGCCTCCCTCCTGCTCGAGGGTTACACGTTGGTGGCCGTGGGGTGGCAGTTCGACGTAGCCGACGAGCTCATCGGGTTCCAGGCTCCGATCGCGACCGAGAACGCTCAGCCCATCAAGGGGTGGGTGCGGGAGTGGTTCATTCCCGGCAAGCCCACAGAGTCCTACCAGTGGACCGGCGGGAATGCCACCAAGGGGTATTGGCCCGTCGACGTCGCCGCGGCCGCGAACCGACTGACTTCCCGCGAGGGTCTCTTCAGCGGCCGGCGTCTGATCCCGCGCGCGGACTGGCAGTTCGGAAAGATGGTGGACGGTAAGCTCGTGCCCGACCCGGACTTCGTGACTCTCAAGGGGGGCTTCAAGCCCGGCCTGACCTACGAACTTGCCTTCGAGTCCCAGAATCCGCCGGTTGCCGGATTGGGCCTGGCCGCGGTCCGCGACATGGCTTCATCGATGAAGTACGACCCCAAGAGCATTTCCCCGGGTCGGTACGCCTACATGTACGGTTCTTCGCAGACCGGGCGCACTCTGCGGCAGATCATCTACGAGGGCTTCACCATCGACGAACAGGAACGGAAGGTCTTCGACGCCGCGTTCGTGAGAACCGGCGGAGCCAGCATGGGCCGCTTCAACGAGCGTTTCGCGCGCTCGAATTCCCTGGGCGTTTTCGTGGAGACGAAATTCCCGTTCCAGTACCGGACCACCACCGACCCGGTGACGGGAAAGCGCGACGGGCTGGGCGCGCGAATCCCCGCCGGGCTGGAGCCGAAGATCTTCCTGTTCGACAGCTCGTCGGAGTATTGGGACAAGGGCCGTCTCGGCGCCCTGCGCCACACCTCGATCGACGGAACGGAGGATCTGCCCGACGCGCCCAACGTCAGGGTCTACCACGTGGCGGGGTCGCGACACGGGTCCGGTTCCGTGCCCGCGGTCGATGGCGGCGGACAATTCAAGAACAACGTCCTCAACTACGACCAACTCCCTCGCGGCCTGATGACGGCGCTCGACGCCTGGACTCGAAACGGGACGGAACCGCCTCCGAGCCGGCATCCGCGATTCGCGGACGGCACCATGGTCGCGCATCACGACCTCAAGTTTCCCGCCGTCCCCGGAGTGCAGTGGCCGACCCATGTGCCCGGCGGCTACAGGTGGGACGTGGAGACTCCCTTGTCCGCTCTGCCGTTTCCGTTGTCCAACGTGGACAAGGATGGTAACGAGATCGGCGGCATTCGCATGCCTGAGCAGGAGGTCCCGCTCGGAACCATGACGGGATGGCAGTTCCGCAGCGAACGCATCGGCGCTCCCCACACGCTTATCACCAACAGCGGCGCCTACATCCCCTTCGCGGCCACCCGCGCCGAGCGGGAAAAGACAGGCGACCCGCGGCCTTCGATCGAGGAGCGCTATTCGGGCCGAGCCGACTATCTGGCGAAGGTGGAGCAGGTCGCGCACCGCCTCGCCCAGGAGCGCTTCATCCTGGTCGACGACGTTGCCGGGATCCTGGAGGACGCCGGACGCCATTGGGACTGGCGGATGAGCGGAGGAAAGTAATCTCACCGACGGCCTGCAGGCTCCTCACCGTTCCAGCATAGGCCGAAGGTGAACGGGTCGAAACCAGGGCTCCGGCTTGAGGGGCGGCTAGTCCGAACGCTTGCGAGCGCCGTCGAGACTCCAGATCCCCGATCCCTGCGCGGAGATGAAGAGGAACACGAAGCAATACAGGGCCGCCAACTCGCCTCGGTTCTCAATGGGGAGGAGCGCCCTCGTACCGTGGGACATCCAGTAGGCGAACGCCATCAGCCCGCTGCAAAGGAAGGCGGACCCGCGGGTAAA
>JAENWE010000264.1 GCA_016650185.1 Vicinamibacteria bacterium
GCGACCACGTGAAGGTCTTCCCCGGCAACGAATTGTTCTACCAAACCTGGGGAGCGGGCGGCTACGGCGATCCTTTGACCCGCGAGACCGCTCGCGTGCAGAAGGATGTCCGGTTCCGCCTTGTGTCCCCGCAGAAAGCGCACGACGAGTACGGTGTGGTCATTGACGCGAAGACGTTCGTGGTGGATGAAGAAGCGACGAAGAAACTCCGCGCCGACATCGCGAGCAAGCGCGGTCCCGCCAAGCCGTTCGACATGGGTCCGCCTCTCGCCGAAATCCTGAAGAACTGCAAGGCCGAGACGGGTCTCGAACCCCCGAAGCCGCCGGTCTTCAAGCAGATCGTCAAGATGCCGATCTACAGGTCGAAGCCGTCCATGTCGAAGCTGGTGTTGAAGAAGCGCGTCGCGTAACGCCCGGTGCCGGGGTGACGGCCAGTCGCCGCCCCCGGCATCGTTCAGCAGGGCTGTCTCGTCTGTTTAGGGGACGAGACCCGCCAGAAACGCCTCGGGGTCGTCGCGTAGCACATCCGCGACTCGCAACTCCTTGAATTGCTTGAGACGACGGTCGGCGGTGAGGAACACGTCCGCCCTTGACTCCAGGGCCGCTGCGAGATGGATAGCATCAGGGGTGCGAAGGGGGTGACCGGCTCGAATCGCGGCAGCCCTTCTGATCGTCACGTCATCGATGTCGAGAAGGACCAGCCCGTTGAAAGCGGCCTCGATTCGACTCGTGCGCTGGGCGTCCGCCTGTTTTAGCGGTCCGATGAGCGCCTCGAGAATCGTGAGCCGAGAGGTCACGAGAACGGCGCCGGGAGGGCGCCCGAAGCAATCAAGCCAATTGCGCGCCGGATCTTTGAATTCAGGCTTGCCGGTAAGACTGTAGATCAGGGCGTTCGTGTCGATGTAGAGGATCATCAGTCCCAGTCGCCACGAACATCCTCAATCTCGCGATCAATCTCCTCGGCCGTCATTGTGCCTGGAGGCAGCGAGTCGAGGAACTTCACGAATTGTCTCGCGTCACCACGGGGTGGAGCCGGAGCCAGTTCGACTTGGAGAGTCTCGGGCTGGGTCAAGACAGGACTTTCAAGGACGAGTGTGGTCGGACTTGTGAGATGTCCGCGAACGGAGATCGTGGTCATCGATTGGTACCTCTCGCTGGTGATCTTAGTGGAAGTCCCCACCCCAAACCCCTCCCGGTTCTCGGACGGACTGTAGGGAGGAGCTCGTGTCACGTGGGAAGGGTGTCCCTCGACGCAACGTTTCGTCTCACGGCCGAGGCGGAGCGGTCGCCATCGTCGCCTTCGGCTCCTCAGGCATCCGCTCCCTCGGGATCCACGACGATCGCTGGCTCACCTATCAGTGGGGCGTCAACGGCGGCTCGAAGGCCATGCGCGGGAAGAAGTGGCTGAAGAAGGTCGACGGTTCGATCGAGTACGTGACTTCGAAGTGCGACCACGTCAAGGTCTTGACCAACCCCCTCGCTTCGCGAGCCGGTTGGCCGCACCTCGCTATCGCTCGTGCCCCAGGGCAGGCTGCGCGCTCGTCCCCGGCGACGAGTTGTTCTATCAGACCTGGGGAGCGGGCGGCTACGGCGATCCGCTCACCCGCGAAACCGCTCGCGTGCAAAAGGACGTCCGCTTCCGTCTCGTGTCGCCGGAGAAGGCGCGCGACGAGTACGGTGTGGTGATCGACATGAAGACGTTCGTGGTGGATGAAGAAGCCACGAAGAAACTCCGCGCCGACATCGCTTCGACGCGCGGTCCCGCGAAGCCCTTCGACATGGGTCCGCCTCTCGCCGAGATCCTGAAGAACTGCAAGGCCGAGATGGGTCTCGAACCGCCGAAGCCGCCGGTCTTCAAGCAGATCGGCAAGATGCCGATCTACAAGTCGAAGCCGTCCATGTCGAAGCTGGTGTCAAAGAAGCGGGTGGTGAAATCCGCCGGAGCGGCGGGTCGCGGTGCGGAACGTCCTCCCGACCCGCCGTTATCCCGACCCTGCATTGCGAGCTGTGGACGGCCTTCGGCCGATACATTTTGGAGAAACCCAGAAAACGCATGAAATTGGGCGTTTTCGCGTGAGTTCCTCAGCAAGGCCCCTGTCAGCCTGAGAGCCTTGGGCGTGCATTTGACTGGCTGGCGCGGCGCACCCTTGGTGGTCCCGCCTCAGGCTCTGGTAGGGTTTTAACTGGATGCCCCTTCTCACTCTGGATCAGCTCCTGGTCACCGAGACCGACCGGATCGAATGGACCGAGAGTCTCGTCGACAAGAAGGTCTACCAAGCGATTTCGGCGCTTGCCAACGATCTGGGCAACTCAAGCACCCCAGGGCAACTGCTCATCGGTGTTGACAACCACGGGGCGGTCCGTGGCCTCGATGAAGACGCTCTCGGCGGTTACGATCGAGCCGCCCAGAAGCTGTCAAGCTGGCTCTCATCAACGAAGATCTGGCCGCACCCAAGTTGGTCCCTGGATCGACAGGTCGTGGACGGCAGGGTGCTCTGGATCGTAGTCGTCCAGCCTTACGAAGTGCCGCCGGCCATCGCCGTTGACCAGCGGGTATGGGTTCGAAAGGGGACTACGACAAGGCTTGCGAATGAAGCGGATCTCCAGAAGCTTCGGGAGCGCAGACCCGAGAACCTGTTCCCTTTCGATTCGCGACCCGTTCGGGGAGCGACGATTGAAGATCTCGATGACCGCAGACTGCACGAACGCTACGTGGTGGCCCGCGACAATGACGCGGAGCGTGAGTCCTTTCCGTCCCTGACGGCGTGGTTGGAGCAACGAGAGTCCGGAAGGTCCGATGCTTCCGGATTCGTCCCGAACGCTGCGGCGTTGCTGCTCAATAGTTCCAACCCACAGAGGTTCATTCCAGGTTCGTACGTGGAGTTCTGCCGATACGGCGGGCTCGATCACGACGCTCCGGTTGCCACGCGACGGACGGTGACTGGCTCAGTGCCTGATCAATTCGATGCCCTTTGGCCGCTGCTATCGGCAAACATCGCGGAGGTTCCAAGTGCTTCGAGCGGAGTCGTCGAGGCCTATTCCTTCGAGTATCCACCGGAGGCGTTCAAAGAGCTCTTCCGCAACATGCTGCAGCACCGTCTTTACGAGGGCACGAACGCTCCTGCGCGTATTGAGTGGTTCGCCGATCGGGTCGTCTTCTCGAACCCAGGGGGGCCATTCGGGCGTGCAAGTGAGGATGCATTCGGCGAACACTCAGACTACCGCAACACGCGCCTGACGGGCGGGTTGCTGGAACTCGGCTACGTGCAAAGACTCGGGCGCGGCGTGCGGCGGATCGAGAAGCAGTTGAAGGCGAATGGCAATCCGCCCCTGGTCGTCGAAACCGATGGGTTCACGGGCGTCACGGTCAGGAGGCGGGCTTAGCGATGAAGAGCCTGGTTCTGTTCAACAACAAGGGCGGGGTTGGTAAGACAACGCTGACCTTCAACTTTGCGCACATGGCTGCGCGTCTGGGACTTCGTGTCGTCGTCCTCGACTACGATCCCCAGTGCAACGTCTCGTCGATCTTCCTCGCGGAAGAGACGCTGGCAGGTCTTTGGGATAAGGATGCGCCGCCCGGCGTGACAGTCGCGAGTTCCATTGATCTCGTCCGGCGCGGCAAGGGGGAAGTGCGCAACCCCGTCATGAAGGAAGTCGCAGAGCGTCTCTTCTTGCTCCCTGGCGATCTACTGTTGAGCCGTTTCGAGCAAACTCTAGCGGAGGAGTGGCCCAAGACGCGGTCGGTCGAGAACGAGCGCGCCCTCGCTGTGACAACAGCTCTGGACCTTCTTTCCAACCGGGCCGCACAGATTGCGAACGCAGACATAGTCTTCGCGGATGTTGGACCGAGTTTGGGAGCCTTGAATCGAGCCGCGCTGCTGGCATGCGATTTTGTTGTTCTGCCCTTGGCTCCAGATCTCTTCAGTCTCCAGGGTCTTCGCAACGTTGGACCGACGCTGGACGAGTGGCGCAGAGACTGGGACAGCGTCCGCAAGGATCATCTTGGCGGCCGCGACGAGGCACGCCTACCTCCGCATGCGTTTGAGCCTATTGGCTACATCGTTCAGCAGCACCTGGCACGGGCAGATCGACCGGTTCTTGGGTCCCGAAAGTGGGCCGACCTGATCCCTGCCGTCTACACCCAGGAGGTCTTGGGCGGGGCCAGCGTTGGCGCATTGGCGTTCGACGACGATCCGAACTGCATCGCGCGATTGAAGCACTTCTCAAGCCTGGTCCCGCTCGCACAGGTTTCGCGCAAACCCCTCTTCGACCTAAAGCAGGCAGACGGGATCAGCGGCGGGCAAATACAGGCGGTGGCGCAGGCCCGAAAGGAATTCGAGCAGGTTGTTCGTCAACTGTGCACTCGAATGTCGGTCACTATCCCTCCTTAATGTAGGGGACCGCCGTTGACTCGTCACATCGGGGACCGCGCACACCGGAGGAAGAACATGGATCGCAAGCAACACTGGGAGTCCGTTTACCAAACGAAGCGGCCCACCGAGGTGAGCTGGTATCAGGCCGAGCCGACTCTCTCCTTGAGTCTTGTGAACGAGGCGGCGGGCGCGGGCGCCGCTTCGGTCATCGATGTCGGCGGAGGAGCGTCGACGCTGGTTGATCGCCTGGTCGAGCGACCGTCCACGACGATCACGGTGCTCGACCTCTCCGGCGCGGCATTGCGCGAGGCTCAGAGGCGCGTTGGCGAGAAGGCGGAAAAGGTCAACTGGATCGAGGCGGACATCCTCAACGTCGAGTTGCCCAAGGCCGCTTTCGACGTCTGGCACGACCGCGCCGTGTTCCACTTCCTCACCGACGCGGCCGACCGCCGCCGCTACGTGGAGCAGGTGTCCCACAGTGTAAGGATCGGCGGGCACGTCCTGGTGGCGACCTTCGCCGCGGACGGCCCGCAGAAGTGCAGCGGCCTCGAAGTGGCGCGGTACTCACCCGATGAACTGCATGCCCAGTTCGGCAGCGCCTTCCGTCTGATCCGCAGCGTGCACGAGAGCCACATCACGCCCATGGGGACAACACAGAAGTTCGTGTATTGCCTCTGTTCGGTGGAGAGCGCGTCGCGAACGCGGCGCGCCGCCTGATCGGACCGGGCGAGAGAGACTCCGCGGGCCTTACCGCTTCCGCTTGAATCTGGCCCGGCTATAGATCTCGTAGGGGCCCGACGAAGCAATCTCGAACGTCTCCACGAACCCTTCCCCGGTCTGCTACTCGGCGCGCAGAGCGATCGCCGGGTCCACCTTGGCGGCGCGTCGCGCGGGGAGCCATGAGAAGAACAACGCGATCGCGACAAGGAGGGTGGTGACGCCTCCGAGAACGACAGTGTTGTTGGTGTGCAAGCCTGGGAAACCGGCCACGATGAGGCGGGAGATGAAGACGGCGCCCAAGAGGCCGAGGCCGGAGCCGATGAGCGCGAGCTTCGCTCCGGAGCCGAGGACGAGGCGAGTGATGTCCGTGGAGCGGGCTCCCAGGGCCAGGCGGATGCCGAATTCGCCCATGCGCTGGGACACCGTGCGGGCGACGACGCCGTAGACGCCCAGACAGGCGAGACCCAGACCAAGCAGGGCCAGCATGGAAAGAAGGCTGCCGATGATCTTCTGGTAGTTACCCGCTCTCGCGATCATGGCCGCGGCGGGTTGGAGCTGGCGCACCGGCAGGTCCGGGTCGAGCGACATCATGGTCGTGCGAATGCTGTCCACGAGCATTGCCGGCGCTAAACCCTCGGTCCGCACGGCGATTTCCCCACCGTGCCGAGGTTCCTGGGCGAGAGGCTGGTAGAGCTGGTCGGCCGTGGCCATCCGGTCCGAAGCCACCGACTGGGTGTCGGCGACAACGCCTACGATCTCTCCCCATTCGATGGTCTCGCCTCCGGCTTGCGCGACGCGTCTGCCCAGCGGGCTCTGCTCGCCAAAAAGGCTGCGGACCATAGCCTGGTTGATGATGAAGACTCTCGGAGAAGCAAGCGTGTCGGCCTCACTGAAAGCGCGCCCCTCGAGAATGGGTGTGCCGAGGGTTCTGAAATAGCGAGGGCTGACGCCGTTGATGGCGGCCGCGGGCTCATGGCCCGGCTGCGGAATCTCGCGACCGGCGACGATGTACTTCCGCATCTCACCCAGACCGAAGAAGGGCATCGAGTAGGAGATGCTGGCGGACGCGACGCCGGGCAACGCTTCAAGGCGCTCCAGGGCGAGGCGCTGGAATTCTGTGACCTCTTTTTCGCCCTGGTAGGTGGCGGTCGGCAGAAGCATGGTGCCGGTGACGAGCTCGGCGGATTCCCAGCCAAAACGCCGGTCGTTCCAGTCCTGGAGTCCGCGCACGAAGAGGGCGGCCCCCGCGAGCAAGACCATGGCCAACGTGAACTGGCCGGCGATCAAAAACTGCCGGAAGCGCCCATGGCCTGAATTCCCCTCCGCCCCGCGCGATCCGCTCTTGAGGGCATTGTTCGGGTCGAGCCGGAGGGCGAAAAGCGCGGGAGCCACCCCGAAGGCGAGGGCCGTGGCGAGACCGGCGCCGATCGCCCAGCCGAGGACGCGCCAGTCGAGAGCGAAGATCAGGGGATCGCCGCTGCTCAGGTCGGCGAAGCCATTCAGCCAGTTCTGAGTCCACCGCGCCACCTGAATGGCGCAGATGGCGCCGGCCAGGGCGAGGAGAAGGGACTCGATGAACAAGGGGCGCAACAGGCGCATGCGTGAGGCGCCGAGGGCTGCGCGCACGGCGAGTTCGCGAGCGCGCGCCACCGTGCGGGCGAGCAGGAGGTTGGCCAGGTTGGAGCAGGCGATAAGCAGCACGAAGCCGGAGAGACCGACCAGCATTCCGACGATGCCATCGGCGTTCTCGGGTATGGCGGCGTCCATGAGCGGGAGGGTGCGCCAGGTGGTGCCGGCATTGACACCGGGGAAGTCGGCCGCAAGGCGCCGGCCGAAGTGTGCGACGAATGCTTGAGTTTGCGCGCGGTTGAGCTTGCTGGAGCGACGCCCCACAAGGCGGAGCCAGGTGGAGCTACGGTCGGTCGCCTCCTTGTCGGAGAGATGAAGCGGCCGGTACAGGTCGAAGGGGCCCAGATGACGCCAGTCGTTCAAGGTCGCGGGGAGCACGCCGACTATCTCGTGGGGCTCGCTGTCGACGCGAACGGTACGGCCGATCACGCCGGGGTCACCCGCGAACCGATTCTGCCAGTAGCGGTGGCTGAGGATCAGGACGCGATCGTGACCCGAGACAGTTTCGTCGGGACGGAAGCTGCGGCCGAGTTCGGGCTCGACGCCGAGAGTGGAAAAGAGATTGGCGGAGATGCGGAGGCCGGCCGCGATCTCGGCAGGTTCACCGGGCTTGGAAAGGCTCATCTCCGCTATCCCGTACGCGGCGATTTCTCCGTAGCTGCTCATCTCGGATTTCAGGTCCAGGTAGTCGGCCGGCGAGACGGCGCCCCGAGAGTTCTGGGCGGTGACGCGATAGATGCGATCCAGTTGAGGGGAGTCGACATAGGGCAGCGGGCGCAGCAGCAGCGCGTTGAGGATGCTGAACGCCGATGTATTGGCGCCAATGCCGAGTGCGAGCGTGACTACGGCAATGAGCGTGAAACCGGGAGCCGTGGCGAGCCGGTGGATGGCGTTGCGCAGATCGTTGAGCATTTTTCGCCTTTCGATGCTGAAGGGACCGGCCTGCAACTCAAGCAAGAGTCGGGCCACGCGCGGCTTGCCATCAATCCCCAACCAACCCACGTGGGTCCAGATCGCCGGTGTTCGCTGTTGGGACGGGCGCGTTCGGGGGCGGACTGCCGTGTCGGTCCAAGAAGCTGCAGAATCACGGCGGAAGGATCGAATTTGGCGAGTAGTCTAAAGCCATGGTGACCAGCCCTGTGAC